>JBCCFD010000192.1:0-13653 GCA_039029915.1 Chloroflexota bacterium | reverse complement strand
TGGGCGATCCTGCTTAAATCTGAAGGTAAGGCGATGGGGATGATCAATTATTTAGGGGGTACAGCCATTCCGGGTTTAGGCTACATTATCAATCGAGACTATTGGGGGCAAGGCATCACTGTTGAGGCTGGCAAGCTGGCATTAGACTTTGGCTACAGTGAGATGAATCTTGACCGTGTTGAACTGTGGATTGACCAGTACAACGTGCAATCTCAGCGTGTGGCCGAAAAAATGGGGTTTAAGCTGAAGGGGCAGCTTGCTCAAAAATATGCACACGAAGAGAATCATCACATTATGTATACTTATGGGCTTTGGCGTGAGCAATTCTATGGAAAACCGCCAGTCTTTGATGAGCCACGGGTGTTTCAGGTTCAGCCTGTGCTGATGACAGAGGATGTGCAAACGGCCGTTAATTATTATCGAGACACGCTGGGCTTTAATGTAGACTTTGTTTTTGGTGATCCCGTGCAACATGCTGGCGTTTCGTTCCGTAACTGGACGGGTCAAGGGGTGACGCTGCAACTAACGACCAAGCGTCAGGGTCAAGATATTCAAGTCTCAAGCTACCTGTATATTTTCACCGATGCCAAGATTGATCAGCTATACGAAATGTATATTAAGCGTGAGGTTGAAATCATGCGGCAACCAGAAACCTTTCCTTGGGGCATGCGTGAATTTACGATTCGCGATTTGAATGGGCATGTGCTGGTGTTTGGCACGCAGGCGTGAGAAATTGAGATTGACGATTGACGATTTTAGATTGACGATTTGGCTTGTAACTAGAGGGTCTAATTGTGCATTGGTTTATTGGTTTATTTTCAAGCACCCTGACTTACTTTGCTAACTATTTCCCAATAACGAATATTAAAAATATACGGTACTCGAGTACCAAGTTGCTAAACGCAAATCTAATTTAACGCATGCTAAAATAGATCGGCTTTTTCTGGGTCAATGTAGGTGATCCCAAAATGCTGTTTGAGCAGGTTTTGGAACTGATTTTCGCTGTTTACGACCGTTTCGACCTTCTCCCCATTTGTCGTCACAATCCATTTTTTGTCGGTAAGGGTGATACGGCCGTTGGGTTTAGCCAGCGTGCAGACTCGACCTTGGGTGAAGCTCGATTTGGGTGAGGTTTGATGATAATGGCAACCTGGGGCAAATGCTTCATATGTTTGGGGTTCTAGGGAGAAGCGATATCGGTTTTGCCATCCTTGCCCATTTTCATTGATGCGAAGCATGATATGCGGCCCCTCTTTTTCCCATTGGTACGCATTTTTGCCATGGTTTTGTTCGAAAACCGAATCAATATCAAGTGGGGCGTCAAAGGAGTAGCCAAAGCCGACGTCAATCAGCCATCTTTGACCATCTAGTCTGATCATCAGCGTCAAATGGTCAAACTCATGCCCCAGTTGGCCTTCGCTGTTGACCACGCGGGCGGTTAGTAAGGTGACATCGAAGCCTAGCGCCTCGAGCAGCAGCGCAAAAACACCGTTTAGCTCGTAGCAGAAGCCGCCCCGCTGGTTATCCACAATCTTTTTGTAAATCTTATCCCGATTAAGCAAAATCGGCCGTTTCATGTGAATGTCGAGGTTTTCAAAGGGCACAGCCAGCAAATGAGCGGTTTGAAGCGCTGTCAGGGTTAAATGTGTGGGCTGTCGACTGCCCTTATAGTTGATCCGACTGAGGTATTTATCAATATCTAGGGTCATGATTCTTGAGGTTGACTCCAAAAAGGTGGGAAATGCATGAAATATGTTGATCCAACAAGCGCAATAATCTGTAGAAGGACAAAAATGGCTACGTTTTCATAGAGCAAAACGTAGGTAAGCGAGAAAATCATGTTGGGCGTGTGGACAAAAAGCACCTTTGGACCATTCCACTCCTCGATATTATGCTCAGGCGAAACGTAAATATCCCAGAAGAGACTTTGCCAAGCACCCTTGAAGGCGGCGATTAGGAAATAAGCAATAAAGCCCGTCCAGAGTAGTGACAAGTTAAATCGCTCAACAATTGCCAAAATACTCATTAAAAACTGCCCTTCCCCTAGCCCCCAAAGGATGCCAAAGGTAAAAATGGCTGTTAATGACAGCTTCCGCCCGTGAGTAAGGGTGCCTTTTGGCCAAATCACCCAATATCCCACCACAACAACGAGAAAGCAGCCAGAGGTGAATGCCACCCACTGTGGGTCCGCGAGCTGTCCTTCTCGAATAAGCGGTTGTGAAAGAATCGTTTTGAGAACACCGGTGAGCCAGCTAATCAAAAAGTAGCCAAGTATAACAATGCCAGCGATGTTCCACGCTACAGCTGGTCGGTATGGTCCCCTTTTTTGCGGCGCGAGTAGATATAAACTACTGCCTAACCCGACAAGCGCCACTAATAAGAGAATTAGAAAGATGGGTTCCCAAAGCTGCTCAAATAGCTTAGGCGGTTGAAAGACAGTCATTTTTCAATACTATGCGAAATAGACATAATGTCAAGCTAGCGATTTAATAATGCTTGTATCACGTCCGATATTTCTTGGAGTGCCTTTCGATCCGCATCTGTCAAGGAATGTGTTTTTAATTCTCCCCCACCCTTTTTCAAAAAGCGATTAAACTGGTGCACTTTTTTGAATGAATTTGGCGTAGATGCTTTATTTTTGCTTGGCAACGAGGTGTTATTTTTATTGACTTGAGCAATAATCTGCTTGATCTGTGGCTCTTCAAACTGACGTAGATTTTGGTCAAGAAGATTGAATGCTTCATTTTGGGCAGGTAGATTTTTGGCGTAGGCGTCGATTAACGGCCGTATTGAGCGCTCCGTTAAATCATGCTGTTGAATAACCTCAACGGCGCGATCGCCCAGCTTGAGCACCCGCAGAATTCGTGTCCGGTAGGAACGTGAAATTTGGAGAATCTCTTCAACATCACCCCACTGAGTACCTTCGCCCATCTCTTCTTTGAGGGAACCAATTGCCCGAGCCGTTTCAAACACATTAAGTCGTTCACGAGCCAAATTCTCGATGAGCTGAACGGCCGTTTTTTGCTTAGGCTCAGCAATGCGCGCCAGAATGAACTGTACGGACTGGTCGTCAATCTTCGCTTGCGTGTACTGTAGATATTGATGAGCCCAGAAACGCCGCTCTCCCGTCACAATCAAATAGCGGGCGTCTAATTTCACATTGCTGTTGCGTGAGATGGTGATGGGGTTAATCAGCCCGTGAATTTGAATGGTGTTGGCAAGGTAAATCACCTTATCGATTTTGCTTTGGATAAGTGGCTCTCTTTGACCTAGCGTCAGCCATTGGCCTAATACCGCTTGGGCTGAGTCTCCTTGAAATAATGCATCATAAAGCTCAAGCGTCAACACATCACGGGGCTGGTCGGGGTCAGGCAGAATTTGCTCTAATGGGTAGCTGCCGCGCTCCATTGCTTGTCCAGTCTTTGACTCAAACGATTGAACGGATTGATTCGTTTGAACACTTTCTTTTAGAAGCGTGTCTAATCCAGCTAGCGCAATCTTTTTCTTAGCCATGTTGCCCCCTTCTAATTAGCTCAGCCAGGACGGCTTCGTATGCCCCAGCGGCATCATCCGACGGGCTGTATTCAAAGATGTCCATCGCCGCCGCGTGTGCTTCAGCCACCGCTACCCGATTGGGCACCGAGGGCAAAATAAGATTTGGAAAATATTGGGCCAATGAATCCCGTGTTTGTTTGGCTAAGTTGGTGCGGTCAGTGCGTAGCGGAATGACGCCCGTAATTCTGAGGTTAGGATTGACCCTTGGGCTTTGAGCCTTCTCGATCTCTTCGCGAAGATTAACCAAACCCCTTAGTTCAAACTTGCCGGGGCTAACGGGAATCACCACTTCCGTTGCGGCAAAGAGCGCGGTTTGGGTAAAGGTCCCTAGTGAGGCGGGGCAGTCCAAGATAATGGTGTCGTATGCATCTCTGATGTTGTAGAGCTGATCGGCCAGTATGAACATACCGTTGGTTGTGGACGGCAGGACCATCTCGATTTCCCGTAGCTCATCCCGACTAGGAATAACGTGTAGGGTTGAGGCGTTGTACTGACCTACGGCTTCAAGCTCAACCTCGTAGATCGCTTTTTGAATGGGCAGTCCTTGAAGCACATCTTTGATGGTGGGCATTTCAGGATTATGCCGATTGATGGTGAATTCGCTTCCTAAGAACAGCTCACTTAGGGACGATTGGGGATCCATGTCAACGACAAGGATACGGCCGTTTCCGGCAAATCTAGCCCACAGCGCGGCTAGGTTAATGACGGTCGTTGTCTTGCCGACGCCCCCTTTTTGATTGGTTACAGCAATGATTCTTGCGCTCAATGTTACCTCCACGGGTTGCCAGCGATTGTGGCAAAATGAGTTTCATGGACACTGCTCATATCCTACTGATTTGTTTTTATGTGTGCAAGAAATTGCTTGATGTTGCCCGTGGGCAACATCGAGATTGATATATAGCTATCAAAAAGCGTCGGCTGAGGCTGTTGAAGCCAAAGCGTGATGGCTTGTAGTGAAGGTTCAAGTGTGGCAATGGGGTGGAGCCTTCGGCAGGCTCAGGCATCTGGGCTGCGGGGTGTATAAGTCTGATGGCTATCAACAAGCGGCGGCTGAGTTTGTTGAAGCCAGGGCGTGGTGGCTTGTGGTGGGGTTTCAGGTATGGCAAAGGGAGGAAGCCTTCGACAGGCTCAGGCACCTGGGCTGCGGGGTGTTGGTTTGTTGTTTGGATGTTGCCCACGGGCAACATTTGGGTTTCTTTGACGTTCTACCAGTGTAAATTTGCAAAAAATCGATTGCTTTCCAAGCAGGGTAGGGGGAAACGGCCGTATTGATAACATCATTTTCTCAAAACATTGCCAACTTCAAATTTCTAGCTATCGACTAAATTGCTTAAATTACAAATTACCCATCTGCTTGATCTTCCCATCCCACCCATGCTATTATTGTAAGAAATACACTAAATAGATCGATCAGTGAGTAAACCATGCAACTTGTAACTTTAGCAACCTGTAATTTAAATCAATGGGCCCTTGATTTTGATGGCAACTTAGCCCGCATCGTTGAGTCCATCAAAATTGCCAAGCAGAAAGGCGCAAGATATCGGCTAGGCCCAGAACTCGAAATACCTGGCTACGGCTGTCAGGACGCGTTTTTGGAGGGTGATACGCTGCGACACTCCTGGGAAGTGCTGGCTGAATTGCTCAGAGGTGACTTAACCAACGATATTATTTGCGATATCGGCATGCCAATCATGCACAAAAACGTGCGCTATAACTGCCGCGTGCTTGTTTTAAACCGAAAAATTCTTCAAATTCGCCCTAAGATGATCTTAGCTGGCGATGGCAACTATCGTGAGGCACGCTGGTTTGCAGCCTGGCAACAGCCGCGTACGCTCGAAAATCACGCTTTGCCGCGTCTAATACGAGAAATTACCGGTCAGAGTGACGTACCGTTTGGCGAAGGGGCTTTAGCCACGATTGATACGGTTTTGGCGGCTGAAATTTGCGAAGAGCTGTTTGCTCCCAACAGTCCTGATGTCTATTTAGGGCTAGATGGTGTTGAAATCATCTCTAACGGCTCAGGGTCTCATCATGAACTGCGCAAATTAAACAAGCGGTTAGAACTGATACGAAACGCCTCTGCAAAGGGTGGGGGGGTGTATTTATATGCCAATCAGCAGGGTGGGGATGGTGGTCGCCTTTATTTTGACGGCTGCGCTCTGATTGCGATGAACGGCCGTATTCTCGCCCAAGGCTCTCAGTTCTCACCAAAAGATGTGGAAGTGGTAACCGCTACCGTTGATTTAGAGGAGGTGCGCTCTTATCGAGGGGCGATTGGCAGTCGGATGGTGCAGGGAAGTGAAAGTCCAGCTGTGCCGCGGATTCCGGTAGATTTTGAGCTGACACACAGCCATTTCAACGCTCCGCCAACGAAAGAGGTTGACATAAAAGCCCACTCTCCAGAGGAGGAGATAGCTTACGGGCCGGCCTGCTGGCTCTGGGACTACCTGCGCCGCTCCGGCACCAATGGGTTTTTCCTGCCGCTCTCCGGTGGGGCGGACAGCGCTTCGGTGGCCACCATTGTAGGCATTATGTGCCAAATTGTTTCCCGAGAAACATTTTATGACAACAAAACCGTTATCGAAGATGCCCGCCGTATCGTGGGCGATCCAGACTATGTGCCCACTGATCCACAGGAGTTTGCCAGCCGAATTCTGCACACCTGCTACATAGGTACCAAGAATAGCTCAAAAGCAACCCGCAGACGGGCAAAACTGCTGGCCGAGCAGATTGGGGCTTATCATCTGGATGTCAATATTGACACAACGGTCAATAGCCTCGTTAAGCTATTTAGCAAAATAACTGGCAATACGCCCCAATTTAAGACAAATGGTGGCTCTAAGGCTGAAAATTTGGCCTTACAGAACATCCAAGCACGGCTGCGGATGGTGCTTTCTTACTTTTTAGCGCAGCTTTTACCGTGGGTGAGGGGGAAACAGGGGGCTTTGTTGGTTCTTGGGACGTCAAATGTGGATGAAGCGCTGCGCGGCTACATGACCAAATATGATTGCAGCAGTGCTGATATCAATCCGATTGGGGGGATTAGCAAGATAGATTTGCGTCGTTTTTTGGCGTGGGCGGCTGAAAACAAGGGGTATTCCGCGCTCAATGAGATAGTGGACGCGCCACCAACGGCTGAATTGGAGCCAATCACGGCCGATTATGTGCAAAATGATGAGGCCGACATGGGGATGACCTATGAGGAACTGAGTAGATTCGGCCGTTTACGCAAAATTGACCGCTGTGGCCCGCTAGCTATGTTTGAAAAGCTGGTTTTTGAGTGGGATCATCTGTCAGCGGAGGAAGTAGCGGTCAAGGTGAAGCGATTTTTCTACTATTACGCCATCAATCGACACAAAATGACGGTGCTGACGCCTTCATATCACGCCGAAGCGTATTCGCCAGACGATAATCGCTTTGATTTACGCCAATTTTTATACAATGCCCGCTGGACGTGGCAGTTTAGGCAGATTGATCGGTTAGTGGAATCGTTTGGAAAAAGATGAGGCTTACGTCTGATCGCTGTCTGGCAGTGATGGTTTCCCCTTATCCAGATGGTTTTGGTTGCTTAAAACCTGCTTCCCCGTCTGCTTTTTGTATAAATCTGCCACGGCCTGTCCGTATTCACCTGCAGATTTGGCGATTTCTTCATGATGTGCCATCGTATCAGGCTTCTGATTTTTGATGTTTTCCGTGGCGGCTTCGTCAGCTAATGCGCTAATTAACAGCTCTGGCCGCGTCATATTGTCCTGCAGACTTGCTTCTTCCGGAATGCGCTTGAACTGCTTGTGTTCGGCAACCGTAACGCCAAATGTCCCTTTGTTGATGATATCCTGCAGCTTTTCATGATCTTCGACGGGTACCCCGTGTAATAGCCAAACATCGTTTAAATCAGAGCCTGTTTTGTGCTTTTCAATTCGGGCGCCAATCCATTTTTCATCATAGCCCACTGCCTGATAAAACC
Organism: Chloroflexota bacterium; assembly: GCA_039029915.1. GTDB lineage: Bacteria > Chloroflexota > Anaerolineae > Promineifilales > Promineifilaceae > QQUD01. The sequence goes on along the minus strand of JBCCFD010000192.1, from coordinate 6,134 downwards.
GAATCATTGACTCTGTGCCGTTGAAGGCATTGAACAATACTTCGTAACATTTGGCCTGATATTCAATGATTAACGGCCGTAATGCCGCTTTAACCCGATTGGCATTGATGCCGAATAAAAAGCCGTTGAGGTATGAAATCGGGATACAAAGCATCTCCTTTGCCCCTTGGCCCTGACCTGTTTGCGTTGGCGTAACGCCAACAGAAACACAAATATCGCTTAAAACGGGATGATTTTGGATGCGCTTGTACTGACCTGACCAGTCTAACCCCATGCCTTCGATTAACGGCCGTAACGGAATATAGATCTGCTCCCGATTATTACTGTCTTGCACCATAACGGCCGTAATGTTCCGCTCTTGAAATTCAATCTGCTTTTGGTCAATCGGTTTCATAGGGCAAATTATAGCATAAATATGGAACAAATTTTCTGATTTTGCTGTTTGATCAGTGTTTTTCCTTAAAGAAAAAATCACCAAAAAAGGTTTAGTGAAACGAAGTTCCTGCTTTGAATAAAACGATGGCAATAAACTTCGTTTCCTCAGGGTTCCGAAGCTTTTATCTAGCTAGGTTTTCAAATTAGAAACTTCGGAACACTTTAGTGATTCTTCAAATGGAACGCGGATGACGCGGCTGGCGCCGATGACGCAGGTGAAAGATGGTCTAACTCTGTGTCATCGGCGTCATTTATGGATGACATTCTTTTAAATTTATGACCGATAGTTAGAACGGCCGTTATTCATGAAAGACAAACGAGTTAACCACCATATCCAGTAACTGGTCGGCTGTGGGCAATGGGGCGGGCATATTCATGTTGAAGCGGGCAAAAACGAGCCGATAAACCCTGTCATTGTGAACAAAAACGATTTGCTTGAGAGGAATCGGAGAATCTGGGGATTCGACAAGCATAGCCGATTGTCCCCCCAGCGTTATCTCTTCAAAGCTGCCGGCCCCACCGTATTCGTCAAGCAGCGCCTGAGCAAGTTCCGGTAAGGAACGGTCGTTGGCCGCACCCGTTTCATAAATGCCCACGCTGACGGAAGTCGGTTCAATGCCTGCATTGCGCGGTGGTGTAGACAGGATGACGCCTGATTCAACGCCGCCGTGCCCATAAATGAGCTCTGTCCCCAAGCCAGCGGGATAAAGGAAGCAGAAAGGATGATTTAATGTAGCAAACTGAGTTTGATTGGTGTCCGGTAGCGGGCAGTCGCCGCTGACTTTTGGCACTGGGTAGGTGATGATATCGACGCGCAGGCTAAAAATCTGGGGGACATCCGAGGTGACAAAGAGGTAGTAGGCGTCTGAAGTCGGCAAAATGCCTTCCCAGCCTCGTGCACTATCCATCGATTGATACCCCAGATAGAGCGAGCGATCTGCCATTTCGACATTGATATTGGCTGTGCCTGTTGGTGAATCTAATAAAGCGGTCATTCGCTGCCCTGCGGCTGCATTGACAACGTATACGGCCGGTTTGAATGGTTCGACATAGCCGCTAATAGAGGTGCCCGTAGTGCCAGCTTGGAATTGGATCGGTTCAATCGGCCCATCAATGATTTGGACATCGAGGATGTAGTCAACATTCGAGCCAGAGGCGTGAACCACGATTTCATAGACACCGTCTTGGGGAAGTTGGCCAACCCAATCTTGTTGATTTGTTCCAATACCGTCCGGGGAAACAAAACCCCATGTCTCACCAAATACGGTGACAACCGGTTGGTCTGCACTGCGAATCGAACGGACGGCAACAGACAAAAATTGTCCGGCTCGGGCGGTGACTTGATACCGATGTGGCTCGGTAAATCCAGAGGCAAGCATGCCAGAAACGGCCGTTCCGGTCGCGCCAGGAGCAAATTGTAGGGGAAGGGTAACGGCACCTGTCGCTTCTGGAACGGGTTGCACATCAACCGTGAGCGTGTAATTGCTGTTTGCACCGGAGTGGACGGCCCGAATAGCGTAATCTTGACTAGCCTGCAGAATCCCACGCCAGTAAGTCGCACCTGTGTCTGCGCGGCTGAGCGGTTGGCCATCATCTAAACCATAGAGCGATAAGCGCACATCATTGTTCGGAGATTCTAGTTTGACGGTCATCAGCTGGCCTGCCGAAGCCCAGAGAAGGTATTCATCACCGATAGGTTCAGTAATAAGGCTATTGATGCTGGTTGAAGTGGCGCCATTTTCAAATGAGATGCGCGTTGGCGCGTTTGGTTCAGGCTGTTGGGTCACAAAAGATGTATGGGTATAAATCATGCCGTACCAAAAATGATTGCCGTCTGGTCGTTCGGCAATGACTAATACGGCGTCGCCATCCCCTGATTGACCCCAGCCCTGACTATAAACGGCGCGAACAAGGTTGGCATCTGGTCCAAAGGCGGTCAGGGGGTCTAGACCCAGCATATCAGTAATAGAGGCATGGTCAACAGCAGGAAACTGGAGATTGGTCGAGGGTGGAGCGTAGTTGATTTGGAGCTGGGTATCTGCTTCTGCTCGAGTGAGGGCTAATCCTTCAGAGCCATAATGACCAATGGTAAAGGTGCTGGACATAAAATCGGTCATTGTCGCATAGTCGTGATAATAAACGGCCGTTATTAGCGCATCCGTAAATGGGCCTAGCTCATCAATTGGCAAAAGTGGACTCGTTTCGCCCGTTACAGGAGCCGTGATGTCTGGCTCAGCGGTCGGATTGATGGGTTGAACAGTTGGGTCTACAGGGGCAACCGTGGGGTCAATTGGCTGAATATTTGGGTCAACTGTTGGGGAAACGGCCTCTGTGGTCGGCTGCTGAATAGCCGAGATAGGGGTTGGAATAGCGGGCGACGTTTGTTGGAGACGGGCGCCATTACAGGCAATCAGCAAAGGGAAAAACATAAAGAACAACATAAAAACAACAACATTCTTTTTCATTTTAATTCCTTCGGTCAATGTGTAAATCTCATAAAATATCGTGAAATAAAGTAGGTTGGAGGTGTGAGACTTACTTGGTGGAAACCAAAAATTCAGCATTTCTTCAAGATACTTTTTGGTTTTCACATAAATAAATTCGGTTGGTCTGCGAATCGCGAGAAGATTGACATAAAGTAGGACAATTCAATTGGCAACAATCAATACATGAATAATTTCGTTCACAAAACTTTTTCTTATGCAATAGCTTAAGATAGTTCGTAAGGGAAAGTGTGCCTTGGTTAACACGGCCGTTTCTTTTTACGATCCGTTCACTCCGTCGCAGGTTTGGCGTAGGGTTGGGGGAGGAAAGTGGAAAAATTTCTTTTACTGAGAGCCGTCTACGGCTTCCTTATTCTCTGATTTTATGGTTGCGGTTTTCGTTTGTGATTAGGGTGTATTGAACAAAAATAGCTGTATTGTTGCTTTCACAAGCTTGTTTTGTGCCTATTGCTTGTGTTACACTGGTTTTGTTGTGTAAATTGCGGATCTTTGGGTGCCACCAAATTCCGCCAAAATCTTATAAAGGTAGGTGCAAACAATGCTTAACAAAATCAAGCAGGTTCAATTCTTCGCGCTCCTCACCCTCGCCATCGTCGTCCAATTTGTTCAGCCAGCTAGCTATTACTGGCATGGATAAAATACAGAATATTCATTAGCTGCTAAACATGAAGCGGTAGCATCTTCTACCCTGCGTTTACCGGCCGTAACATCTGTTACAACAAAAATAGGTAGCTGATTCAGCTACCTATTTTTGCTTTAAGTTGATGAACGCTGATTTTGTTGTGTAAATCAGGTAGATGTCGGTAATGCAACCGAAAAAGTTGAGCCATGCCCAACTGAAGAAACAACATCTAAATTTCCACCGTGAGATTCCACGATAATTTTAGACGCCGCTAAACCCACACCGGTGCCAGCGGTTTGGGTTTGCTGTTCATCAACACGATAAAACATGCGGAAGATAGACTCTATCTTGTCTTCTGGGATACCAACACCGGTGTCACACACCTTGATGATGATCAAATTGGGGCTTTCTTCAAGAATTGAAACAAAAACAGAACCAAACTTGTGATTATATTTAATCCCATTTGAGATGAGATTATAAAGAACCCGCTCAACGCGATCTTGATCAAGTTCAACATAAGCTGATGTCGCCGTTTCAAATACGAGATTAATGTCGTTGAGCTGTGCTGTGGGCACCATGCTTTGATAAACAGACTCAACAACGGCCGTAATATCAACCTGTTCTTTTTGGAGGGGGATAGAGCCTGTTTCGCGATAAGATGACAGTTCTAAAATATCGTCCACAATCGCTGTTAAATGTCTGGATGCCCGCAGAATGGCGTTAACCATATGAGGCTTCTCAACCATTAAGTGCGGGCTGGCCTGGAGAATATCTGCGTAGAGCGTAACGCTTGTCAACGGGGCCTTCATATCGTGAGAAAGCACAGCTAAAAAGCTATCGCGCTCTTTGTTTCGTTCTTCGATGATGGCTTCGAGGTTGTCCATATGCTTTTTCATATTGGAAACGTAGAGTCGAAACGCATAGGCTGAAAGCAGGACGGGGAGGAAGAAAACCAAAATGCCTACCAAATCATAGTTGCTAATGGCATAAGCGAGCACGGCGCCACCAACTGCTGACACTGTAATATGAATGGGAAACGCCCACTTCGCATCTTGCCAAGCATTGAGTGGCTTGAAGGTCTTTCCCATTTGCAACCGAAGCATGATCATGAGTAGCCAAAAATTAATTTGGTCATATAAAACAGCGGCTACTATCCAGGCGACGCCATTCAAAAGGAATGATGGCATTTGATTTGCGTTTTGTAGCGAAATAAAAACCGCACCGCCTGCCGCAATGGATATGGCGTGCATACCAGAATTAAACGCCAGCTGCCTAACACTTCCCTTCCATGTGCCTTGTTTTGGTTTGACAAGCCACATCGATAAATTTGCCACAAGGGAGGCTATGCCAGCCGTTAATGGCCCAAAAAACGGTAAAACAGCCATCGTAACAGCGGCACCAACAGATATTGTGATTTCTTTATTTTTTAGGGTGAATGACGTGTGGGCAATTTCAGCAACGGCAACAAGAGCAAAGATAAGCAATAAGAAAATACCAAACTCTTGCAGTTTGAAATCATTGGCTAAGGATTTTAAGCCATTAAGCACGACGGCAAAACCACTGATAGCGACGATAAGTAGATAGAGGTCAGTTCGTTTTAAAGATTGTTGCATGAATTAGAATTGCAATCCAAATTAAGAATTTCCTGCAATTCTCATCTTCCCATTCCGATCTTAACAGTAATGATCATAATGACCATAGTACTGTTGATTATTCGTTGTTCCGAAATTTTTTAGTTGAAAACATTGTTAGATAAAAACTTCGGAACCTCGAGAAAACGAAGTTTGTCGCTGTCGTTTTTTCAGAGCAGGAACTTCGTTTCACTTAAACATCTTCTTTCCAGCTACTTAACGGGTACAATAAATGCAGATAATTATAAATGGAGGCAAAATGAGAACTGATTATTTGATTGCGCGACAAGATATTCGTCAAATCAAAGTTGTGAAGCAAGACAGCTTACCAGCGCTTAGCGAGGGTGAGGTTTTAGTGAAAGTTGATGAAGTTGCGTTCACGGCCAACAATGTCACCTATGCGGTTGCCGGGGAATTTTTAAAATATTGGAAATTTTTTCCAACTGATGAAGAAGGGTGGGGGAAGCTCCCTATGTGGGGGTATGGGGATGTGATCGAATCTTCGCATAGCGAAATTGGCATTGGTGAACGACTTTATGGGTATTGGCCGTTGGGGTCCCATCTTGTGCTAACGCCGATTAAAATTACGCCTTACAGCTTGTTAGACGGCGTGCCAAATCGTCAAGAGCTTAACCCAGTCTACAATCAATATACGCGTGTCCAAGCGATGCCAGACTTTGCACCTGAGGGAGAGCATCTAAACTCAATTATGCGCCCTATGTTTACCACATCCTTTTTAGTCGATGATTTTCTTTTTGATAACGATTTTTTCGGTGCCAAGATGCTTGTTTTGTCGAGCGCGTCTAGCAAAACCGGATATGGCACTGCTTTTATGCATCATAAAAATCGGTCTGAACGCTTTGAGTATGAAATTGTAGGGTTAACTTCTGCCGGTAATGTGTCGTTTGTTGAAGGTTTGGGCTGCTACGATCGGGTTTTGGC
>JBCCFD010000191.1:0-13677 GCA_039029915.1 Chloroflexota bacterium | reverse complement strand
CTTAGCCGAGCGGAGATTATTGCTGTTTCGTTAGCAAACCAAAGCGGCATTGTCTTAACTGAAACAATTGATGAGGCCACCGCATTAGCAAACAATTATGCGCCGGAGCATATGTGCATTGCGACCAAGGAGAACGGCCGTTTAATTCCCAAAATCAACAAAGCAGGCGGGCTATTTATCGGAGAGCGATCCTTTGAGGTATTGGGGGATTATGTCGCTGGCCCCAGCCACGTCATGCCAACAGGCGGAACCGCCCGTTTTGCCTCCCCGCTATCAGCCGTCGATTTTGTGCGCATCACTAGCATGATCGAGTTAGATGATGCCACTTCAGCCAAGCTCAGCCCACTGGCCGCCATCATTGCAAATGCCGAAGACCTTACTGGACATGCAGCCGCCGCTCAATTTCGAGCTGATTAACGTTATCTTCTTAAAAAACGCCAGTAACAACGATTGGGCCGTTTATTACTTTGTTACCAAAAATTGCAATAGTTCTACCTGCGAGAAGGATGTTGTCTTCTTATGTGGCGACTAGCTACATATCACTTTGGTTTGCTCCGCCCGGTGATAAATCACGGGCTACTCTTTAGGCGCCCTTTGGGCTTTTTGAAGCCCAAAGGGCGCATTTACCTTTTGCGGGGTGATTTATCACCGCACTATTCAAAAGTGATATGAGACTAGATGTAGCGAAGCATTTAGCTGGTATTCAGCATGTCAGATTGATCCTAAACAGCACCAAAATTCTGAAAACCTGCCGTGTCTGCGTAACTCCTATAGAATAGTGGAATGATCCGTGAGTTAGCTCCGAAAGATGCAGAAGCGTTTCGCACTCTGCGACGTGCCGCAGTCATGCAAAATGAGGGTGGCTTTGCCACAGCCATTGATGAGTGGATATCCAAATCGCTAACTGAAATCAGCGAAATACTGGCAGATGAGTTTGCGTCTCCAAATGATTTTATTTTAGGCGCGTTTGATAACCACCAATTAGTGGGCATGATTGGTTTTTTTAGACCGGCTCGCCCGAAGCTAGAGAGGCACGGCCACATTTGGGGAATGTTTCTACTGCCCGAGCACCGGGGCCAGGGGACTGCTGGGAAACTACTCGACGAACTTATCAAACGAGCCAAACAGATGCACGGCATTGAGCAAATTCAACTGACAACCCTCAATCAATATAAATCATCGATCTTACTCTATAAATCACGTGGTTTTCGCGTTTTTGCAACCGAAAAAGCGGCCGTAAAATTGGGTGAATACGTTTATGATGAGCTTTATATGCTGCTCTCATTAGCGTGAGGTCTCCGCTTTATGTCTCAATTTATCGCCAAAAGAGAATCAACCCTACGAAAAATTTTAACGGCCGTTTCCCAAGACCCCCGCATCGTTGGCTGTCTTGATTATGGTTCTTCGAGCGAAGGTCGTGATGACCCATATTCTGATCTTGATATTGCGCTATTTATTCAAGATGAGCAGCTCAATAGCTTTTATGCAGGGTGGCAAAGTTGGGCAGCACAATTTGGCACCTTACTCCTCGCTTACATCGGCGGAATCGGTCATCCATGGGTCGTTTACGATACAGGCGAAATGCCTCTCCGAATAGACTTTAATTTTATCTCCGCCTCACAAGTTAACCTGATAAAAGATTGGCCCAACGCACCTGTTTCCGCCGAAAAGATGGTGCTTGTTGAAAAAGAACCTTTTCAATTAACGCCGGTTGTCCAGCCATTAATCAACCAACCCTTAGCTCCCATCAATCTTCAACACGCTTTTGAGCAAGTATGCGGTGATTTTTGGGTCTACTTAATTCGCACCTACGTGCAGTGTGTTCGTGAAAAACATTGGATGGCGCGGCATGATTTCAACTTTATTATCGTTGGCAACCTGCTGGCGCTGTGCCGAATCGAAGCTGGCAAGGTTGATCGATGGCGGGGTGCTAATGCTTCAGCCTACATCGAGCAAGATTTATCTAAGGAACGACTTCAAGGGTTAGAGGTTGCCAAACCGGGACCATCACTGGCTGATTTGCAGCTTGCTTTACGAGAAACGGCCGTTTTTGGACGAACCATTTGCCAATCTATTGCCAAGCAGCACGGCTGGGTTTGGCCGGACCAACTTGCTGAGCGGGTCATCAGCATGCTTTGACAAGAAACGGCCGTTATGAGAAAATCTGGCCACAATAAGCCCACATAGCTCAGTTGGATTAGAGTGCTTCCCTCCGAAGGAAGAGGCCACAGGTTCGAGTCCTGTTGTGGGCATCATCAAGAAGCATAAAAAGAGGCGCCACATGGGTCGCCTCTTTTCTTATTTTAATTTATAAAGAAGCTCACCCTACGATCCACGATTTTTCAGCAAAATGAAATATAACCAAAAAAGGTTCGGTTATTCTCTAAATGGAACGCGGATGACACAGATTACGCGGATAAAACAGATTAAAAATCAGCGAAATCAGCGTTCTATATTTGTGCACTTTGTCAAACACTGAAAAACCGGACCCTACGATCAGCCAAAAATAAAAAAGCGCCTTCAAAATGAAGACGCTAACCCTAGATATTCTTCAATAAAGAAGAATGAAAAAACAACAAATTCTGTTACCGAATATTTTTTATAGGCGAAAAGCTTGATCCCATCGCATCGTGGCTCACCCCAATGGTAACAAACGCCTGATGGTCAGTTTGGGCAATAATATGCTTGAGCTCATCTACTTGAGAGCGCAAAATAGTGCACATTACCAAGCTGTGCTTTTCGTTTTGATAACCACCGGTTACTTCCCAATAGCTCGCCCCTCGCTCCAAGTTAAATTGAATGGCTGAGACAAGCTCTTGGGGCTTATCAGTCACAATAGAAACGGTACGAATTCGACTGGCACCTTCCATGGCATAATCTGACGCAATCCCATATAAAAATAGCATCAAGAACCCATACAGTGGCATCTCCCACCCAAAAACAAACGCGCTGAGCGTAATGATGGCCCCGTCTGTGTAAAAATACACTTGGCTCAATGGTTTACCGGTCTTCTTTTGAATGATACGTCCAAGAACACCAGTGCCCCCCATCGTACCGCCCGATTTAAAGATTAAGCCACCGCCAAAACCGCCAACGATAGCCGTGTAAATGGCACTTAATAATAAGTTGTCCGTCACAGGGTATTGGCCGTATATCTGCGGCAGAAATCCTGTAAAAAAGTCGGTTAGCACGGCAAATAAGGTTGAAGCAAATAGGGTTTTTCCTAAAAATTGCCAGCGTCCCAAGTAGAAAAATCCGAGAACAAGCAGTGGCAAATTAAGAAACCAATACGTTAATCCAATTGGCAAATCAATAAAGTGATTTGCAATGATGGCGGTTCCTGTTACACCACCGGCATTGAGGTTGTGGGGTAGCTGAAAAGTTACAAAACCAATGGCAACCATCACCACACCCGCCGTTAAGGTCAAAATCCGATTGGCTTCGTGAAGCAACTTTTCTTTGTTAATTGGGAGGCGCTTACGAGAAGCCACGATTTGTTTAAATGATAATAATGCCATGATTAACTCCCTAATCTTGATAGCATTTGAGGCTATCTCAACATTAATCTGGCAGAACTATAGCGATTTGTTGTGTCAAACGTGGCGAAAAAGTTGTTCAAATCGTGTGCAAATCTGCACATATTTGTGTCAAAAATGTATCGACTTTATGAAGGATGCTCACCATCGTGGGTAAATTGGTACCCAACTCCTGGAACATTATGAATATATTGAGGCGCCTTTGGATTTGGCTCTACTTTGACGCGTAAACGACGAACAAGCCCACGCACAAGCTCTTTATTTGCGGCACCATCGTACCCCCAAACGCGATCCACAATGACTTCAGTTGGAATCACTTGATTTTCGTTAGTCATCAGCATATATAGCAATCTAAACTCTAAAAGAGTGAGGTGTTGAGGCGATTTTCCAGCAACTTTGAGGATACGTGAACTGGGGATCAGCGTAATACCATCAAAGTCAATATCGGGCAGGACGGTAACGGGAACAGAACTTGTTCTGCGAAGGAAAACCTGCACATATCGGGTTAGGACGCGGTGGGAAAACGGCCGTTTAATGACTAAGTCCCCCCCTGCATCCAGCAGATCGCAATGCTCCGCCTCTGAAGCCCAATCAGCAATAACAATAATTGGAGCCTGTGACGCATACCGAATATTTTTAATAGCCTCAGCCGTTTTTTCCAGATACTGCACGGCGTAAACGATAATATCAACCGGTTTTTCGTACAGTGATTTCTGTATTTGCTCAATCTCACTGCCTCGATTGATTGTCAGCCCCGTCTGACGAACTACCCAACTCAAAAGCTCCCGTTCCTCTTCATTTGCGGCAATAATCATCGCATTCATACTTCACCTCAAAACAAAAAGACCCCAACGGTATTGTGCTGAAAACTTTAACAGAGTTAGTGACAAACCTTTAGGGTCTTATAGAAATCGGTTTTTAAATTAGTGGGATCAATGTGGGATTAGCCACGATACCACCTTACTCCTTCTTAAATAAATCACTCACAAAAGGAAATTGGAAAACATTTCGGTAAATGTGATTTATTTTCAGGAGAACAAAAACTTTTGCAACGCTGTTTAATTCTTAGGAACTTTTTGTTCTCCACTTAAAAACTATATCGGAGCGATAAATGTATGTCCCGCTAAGCCTTCAGTTAAGGCAAATAGGCCAGTGTGCCAAATACGTCGGATCGTGAGGAAAGATGATATGGCAGCGTGTTCGTTGTCTGATAGTTGCCGAACTGAAAAGTAACCTGCAAAAAACGCTTCTGATAGCTCTTGATTAGATTGGTGCATTAGGTTTGAATTAAACAAAAACGCAGCAATATCATAAGAGCGCCAGCCGGGGCCACAATGATCAAAGTTAAAGAACGTGGGCTGATTAAAGGAATCAAAAAAGACACTTGATTGATGGAAATCACCACCGATAGGTCCCCATGCATCTGGTGTGTCTTGTTCGTTTTTAATTAAGGCTTGAATTTCGCTTTTAGCCTCTTCGGCCGCTATAAGCATAAATTCGAGTTTTTGTGAATTTTCATCAACAAAGAACGCTTTAATACGCTCAACAGGTTTGTCAACAAGCGCCGTCAAATCGATTGGTTGTCGAACATGTTCCGTTTTAAACTCATTTGAGGTGATATGAATTTGAGCGATTTGATTCCCCATGATCCACAATTGTTCAGGATCTTTTACAGAAAGCGTTTGCCCACGAGCTAATGTAAAGATGGCGAAGTAACGTAATCCTTCTGGAGCCATAACGGAGCCTAAATAGGAGCCATCTCGACGTTGAATTGGGTAAGATACGGGCAAACCATTTTCTTTGAGGAACAAGAGCCAGTCTAATTCATATAAATAGTCAGACTCTGCCCGATCAAATTGAGTGCCTTCCTGATAAAGACGGGCAACATACTGGTCGCCATTAGAAACTGAAACCAGATAGTGATCGTTGTCTTGTGTTCTTAGCATTTTGCTAAAAAGCTTGCAATTTACCAATCCATCAAGCTCATATTCTGCACTGATCCGTTCAGCCAAAGCAGATGCAGCAATAAATGACCGTGCAACGCGAATGGTTTTGTCCATATTTATATCCTCCAAAACGCTGGAGATATTTTCCTGAAGTTCATATATCATGTCAGTTCTCCACGCGCCGCTATTTTCCTTTAGCTATCGTTCCTAGGCAAGTGAAATTTAGGGAAATAAGTCAGTTTCTCTAAATCCATCTGGTACTTTCGGATATTCTCTCATAAATGATTCGGTTGCCAACCAGCGTTTTTGAAACCAAGCAGGCAATCGACGAGCAAAGTTTCCACCACCTTGGCTGGCATGAGCTTTGCTGGCTTCCATTTTTATATCCCAGTAAGGATTATATTTAATTCGGGCATGAATTTTCTTGGGGTCCATACCCAATCGGGTCATATCAATATCTTTGTTACGCCCCATTTTAGTAGGGTCTTGGCCCCGAAGGCGGGCCATCCCGCGAAATATTTTGACCCATGTGTTTGAAAAGGCAGAATAGTAAAGTCGTTCAGCTTGATGTGGGGGTAAGCCTAATTCAGGGAATTGCTCCGGATCAGCAGCGGCATAAAATGCGGGGGTTGTGATTTTCCAGCACTGAATATGATCGGGGTGAAAATAGCCGCCCGTTTCATCATGAGTAATCACGATATCTGGTTTAAGCTCTCGAATGAGCTTAACCACTTTGCAAATGGCTTCTGTCTCATCGCACTGTATAAAGGCATCGGGATGTTCATTTGCGGGATCGTTAATATAGCCTGAATCTCGATAATCAAGGTTGTGTAAAGTCGCACCAATGATATCAACGGCCGTTTCCAGTTCCTTCGCTCGCACAGTTACCAAATCATCGCGAGCATCTTCAAAACCTTCTTCAACAGAGCCCGCCGCTCCGTCTGTGGCAATACAAATGTGAACATCAACCCCTTCTCGGGCATATTTGGATAAAGTCCCCCCACTTCCAAACGATTCATCATCAGGGTGGGCTAAAATAGCAAGTAATCGTTTCATGGATAAATCCTAGCTGCTTAAAAAGAAATGTTGAGCCATCGGCAATAAAGGCATGAAGCGGACCGTTTGAAAAGGATGTTTAACACCCGGCAGAACTATCAGTTCTCCTTTAGGCAAAACAGCACTCAATCTTTGTGCTTCCAAAATATTAACCAACTCATCTTTCTCACCAACGCTAATCAAAGTCGGACACTGTATTTTCCGAGCCATCGCTTCAGTTAACCCATTCGTCTTTAGATCAATAATCATATCGGCGGCTTGCCGAACCAATAGCCGCCATTGACGAGCACCATGATCCTGGACCAGCAAATCAGCGTAGGTCGGCACTTTTTCGGCCATCATATCTGGATCGAGCTGAGCTTTCATACGCTGAATCGCCTCATCAGTCCAGTAAAATTTGGTGGCGTGGGCAACAAGAGACTTAACACGCAGTGGCTCAGTGTAGGCCATAAGCATTCCCAGATAGCCACCTAAGCTATACCCCATAACGTGAAGCTGATCAATTTTTAAATCGTCGAGAAGTCCAAAGATATCTTCAACCATTTTTTCAGGGCGCAGGTTAGACCCTTCATTTGTTGATTTTCCGTGTCCTCTTAAATCAACAAGAAGGATTCGAAACTCACTGTTTAAAGGTTGTATAAAATTGCGCCACTGGGTCCGAATTGCTCCTAGAAGACCGGGAAGTAATAAAAGCGTTGGCTTGTTTTTATCTTTTCCACCAAAGGACTCAAAGTAAATTTCTGAACCGTCGTCTGCTTTCCAAGTTGACATGAATACCTCATCTTTTGGAATTGGAAGAATAACGAGTTAGGTGAATTTCACAAAATATCTTGAAATTGAAGCCGTCGTTCTATTCAAAACAGAACTTCGTTTCACTTATCTAGTTACTCATCGCTACCACAAAGCCGATAGCGTGGGCGTCTGTATGTGAGATACTAATCTCCCATGTGGTCAGCCCCATTTTATCAGCAAGTTCTTGAGCTGCGCCATAGAGCTTCAAGTACGGCCGTCCCCGCTCATCACACACAATCTCAATTTCTTGCCAGCTGACGTCCCCAATTCCCGTGCCAAAGGCTTTGCCAACGGCCTCTTTTACGGCAAAGCGACCCGCCAAGCGAGGCGGTGACTTTTCACAAAAATCAACCTCCTGCTGGGTAAAGAACCGCTTATAAAATCGATCGCCGTGCCGTTCAACGCCTCGGCTAATGCGACCCACCTCAATCATATCGACACCAATTCTAAGCATTTTTTATACCGTCATCCACCAAAAACCTGTACACTCTGGCAGAAGCGTCATCTCTTTATCTACAACTTCATCTGCCATATTTTCACCAAAGAAAAATCGAGTCAACTCCTCTGCTTCAGCCACGGAATGAAATAAGTAATCTGTCCGCACCCAAGTTGTGCTCATTTGCCATTCAGTTTCGAGCCAATGGTAGTAGTTTTCTAAATAGAGTGATGGCGGTTGAGGATCTTCTCGCCCCGTCCCTAACGTTTCGATGATGATGATTGTGCCACCACTTTTGAGAAGGCGCTTCATCTCCAGAATCATGCTGCCAACAACTCTTTTCCAAAATTTAGGGTACCAGCCAATTGAATGCCCAAAGCTCCACCCGGCTATGGTGATATCAGCAACGTGAGATTGAAGGGGGATGTGTCGATTATCTGAAACGGCAAGATGCCAATTTCTAAGACCGCTTGCTTGGAGGTTTGTCAATGCTGTTTGCAGCATGTGCTGAGAATTATCAAAAGCAAAAAGCTGTTTAATTTGGGGAGCTAACATTGTGGTGAGGCGTCCCGTTCCTGCTCCAAATTCGACAACAGTTTGCTCGGTCAACGGCCGTATTTGGGCAATCGTGTTTAGTAAATTCCCTTCATAATCTTCACGAGACACCAAGCGATGATACCGTTCGGCTTCCGTTTGATAAATACGGCCGTAATCTGGCATTATTCAACCTCTTCCGCATTGGGTGACGACGATGAATCATCAGCATCAGATTCTTGAGAGTCTGGCTGTGGCTCATCTGCTGGCTCAGCCGTGGGTGCCGTCTCGCTTTCCTCAGTCTGAGCTGGCTCAAAATAGAGTGCCTTGATATGCTGCTCAACCGCATCCAGCTTTTCATCCTCACCCAATACAACCAGCACATCCCCTTCTTCAAGGATGTTTTCAGCCGACATGCCAACATGCACTTGCGGTAAGCCAGTTTCATTGCGGCGCTCCATAAACCCAATCACATTCAATTCAAAGCGATTGCGGAAGTCGAGTTCGATCAAAGTTTTGCCAACCCACTGGGCGGGCACCAAAACGCGCCGACTGCTGACGCCGGGCATAATTTGCCGCCCGCTGTATCGCTCCCGCTGAGTGCGATAAATGGTATTGTCATGAGCAAAAACAGTCGTCACAATAAGCATCAAAATAGCGGGCACCATGTATTGCGTACCGTATAGCTCGACCGTAAACAAAATAGCAGCCAAGGGCACATTGACAATGGAGGCTAGGCTGGCCGTCATTGCCGGGATAATCAGGGTCATTGGATGTAGCTCAGGGAAAAATTGGGAAACGGCCGTGGCCACCATGGTGCTAAAAAAGAGCGACGGTACAAGCAAACCCGCGGAGCCGCCCGAGCCAACGGTGGCTAAAGTTGCCACGATTTTGGCAATGAGAGCGATTAAGGCAATGGCCATCGTTAGTTCCCCAGCCAGTGCGGCGTTAATAACCCCCTCGCCCGGGCCGAGTACTAGTTCAAGACCATTAATTTCTTGGCCTTCGGTTTGCGGAACTAAAAAGCGAACTACGTAATAAACAATCACGGCTACCGTAGCCGTAACAGCCGCACCCGTCAGATGACGCCGCCAAATGTTGGGTTGGCGATGATGAAATGTTTCATCGAAACTTTTGCGCAGGCGGCCAAAATAGATACTCACCAAGGAGATGAGGACACCAAGAATTAGCAAGGCACCAAAGTAGCGACCGCTGCTGGGGGGAACAATTCGGTTTTCAACTTCAAAGATAGCGGTATGGCCATCCGTAAAAATATCGGTGAGAAAAAAAGCCACCAGCGCGGAGATGAGGGAATAGACCAGCTTTTCAATTAACGGCCGTTGGCGGTACATGACCTCAGTGGCAAAAAAAGCGGCTGCAAATGGTGCCCCTAGCAGCACAGCCACCGCTGCCGCAATCCCGCTAAGCTGAGCCGTCTGCAAATCATCAGGGTTGTCAGGCTGCCACCAGCGCAAAATGCGATTGACGTATTTATTACGCTCTTGGGCCTGTGAAACCACCGACCATGGTTTAAACAAGCCAGAAGATACGCTCTCACCAATAAGCGTCACGCTCGCCTCAAGGCCGCCACTGCCCCCGCTTCCTAATGTGATGAGTGTGGCCACAAATTTACGCACGGCTAGGGAGAAGGTCGGTAGCTCCCAGCGGGCTTCAACACCCTCTTGCCCCTTCAATGCCTGTTCAAAACTAGATTCTGACGCGTAGTAGAGTGAAATGGTCCGCTCTAGTCCGTCACCTTCTACATCAAGCAGTTCGTGAATGTGTCCATCCGCATCTTTATAATGGATTTTGGACGAATTTGTATTGGCAATAAAAGCAACCAAAACGGCCCCAATAAGCAAGGGGACAAACACCAAAAATGGAGTTGGGGCTTCTTCAAGCCAGTGAAGTGTTGTTTCAAACCCAACGTGAACCGCTTCTTTTAGGACAAATACAATGGCCCAAACAACAACCCCAATCACAAATGATTGAAACACGAGCCGCCGCTCTTCTTCATCAAAATAGTCGGGTAAGTTACGGACAATATTTAAATATTTAACTGTATCTAAAAGGGGTTTGAATATGGAGCGCATCTCTACCGGTCTACCTCAAAATTTTCGCCAGAAACGGCCGTTAAATCAACCACTACCTCTTGCCCACCAAAGCCATCCACAAGATCGTGAGCGCGTACAGTGACCTGGGTGATTTCAGCCGGAATCATAATATTACTCTGGTTGCGGGTAAACGGTTGCTCATTCTCATGAGGATGAAGCAGCAAGCGGGTGAAAGGGTTATCCGGGTTTGGTAAGAGCACGGTACCGTCCGGCAAGACCACATCCCAGCCATCAGCATAATCTTCCCAACCGGTATCAAGATGCTCAACGGTTACGGAAAAGCTCCACACATTTTCACCCGTCATGCGGGCTGACACAAACAGGACATCAGCGTCCCCTGCGCCCGCCGTGCTGGGCGGGGGCGGCGGTGTCAGAGTTGGTGGGGGTTCTTCGACCGGTTCAGCTGTCGGAACGGCCGTGTTTGTTGGCTCAGTAACCACCTCTTCAGGAACGGCGGTCGGGTCTGAGACAGGTGGCTCTTCGGTGGTCGAACAACCGGCAATGACCACAAGAAATAGCAAGTGAGGCAAAAACAGTCGAGAAGCAAGCTGTTTTACAAAATTGTAACTTGTTTGGGTTTTCATTTTAATTCCTTAACTGTTTTAGAGGACGTCTTCTAACGTTTGGGAGGGTTCTACGGAGACAGGTGGCTCAGAACGGCCGTTGACCTGAATCTCATCAACAGCCACCGCCTCCGGGGAGTTCGCTTTATAGGGGTCAACGTGATGATTTCCACAGAAGGGGCATAAGTTCCACTGTAGGTCAAGTAAAGAGTTGCAATCTTGGCACGCTTTTTTGAGTCGGGTGTGGCAATAGGGGCATAAAATCCAGTTTGGATTCATAGTCCGAGAGCAGCCCGGGCAAGACGGCCGTTCTTCGATTTCTTGAAGAAGGGCCTCTTCTTCTAAGGCGCGTTCATAAGCCTCAGCTAAAGTTTCAGGGGGACGCAAAATGAGGTAAATAATGACACCAACGATAGGCAATGCTGCTACGACAAGCCCCGCTAAAATTTGAGCAAACGGGTCACGAGATCGGGCCCGCATGTCGCGAAATGCCCAGATAATCAGACTCAACCAGAGCGCTGCCAGCAATGCGCCAAATATTGCAGCAACAATCGTGAGATATGAAATAATCGTTTCTAAATTGGGCAGTGTCATAAGCGGCAATTATAACACAACAATGCCTTACCCAATGATAGAAACACAAAATGCGCCGAGATTATTAAGTAAATTTTAAAAGTTAAAAGTCTACTTAATAATCTCGGCGCGCATTCCAAATGCTATTTGTTTGGTTAGTTTATAAATCAGCTCAAGTTAGGTCAATGGTTAGCTACAAGCAGGTGTTGGTGGCACACAAGTGGTAATTGTGCTGTAAATATTGCCAAGCTGAGGACCTAAAAGGGTTAATGCCCCAATAACAACAACAGCGACAAACACTAAAATCATCGCATACTCAACTAAACCCTGCCCGTCTTCTCTTTTACTTGCTAAAAACTTCATCTCGAATTCCTCTTACTCATTCTCATTACAACTACCTGTAATACCCACTGGTTTATCTAATCGAATTTGATGAATACTGATTGCCAAAAGTGGGACGAACCCTCAAATTCTGTTCAATTTAAATACCATCATTTGATGATAGGCGGAACAGTAGGACTTTATTCCTAATTTCTTACAAAAAATATGTCAGACTTGACTTTTTCACAACAAAATATAAAATTAGGTGCAACTAAATTTAGGCGTGGCTAAATTTTATTTTCGAGAAAACAAATGAAAACAATTGCACAGGAAGATTATCTCAAAAATATATACAAGCTATCCCAACGTTCTGGCACAGCGGCAACGTGTGATCTGGCTGAAATTCTAGATGTAACGCCAGCTTCTGTTACCAATATGCTCCAAAAGCTGGCGAAAACATCCCCACCATTGGTGAATTATCAAAAGCATCAAGGGGCAACGTTAACAAACGAAGGGGAGAAGGTCGCTCTCAGAGTGATTCGACGCCATCGTCTAATTGAGCTCTTTTTGGTCGAAAATCTCAACTACGGCTGGGATGAAGTTCACGAGGAAGCAGAGCTATTGGAGCACGCTGTCACGCCGGAATTTGTTGAAAAGGTATCTCGCTTACTAGGTGATCCAAAACAAAGCCCTCACGGGCAGCCCATACCAACAGCTGATTTGAAGGTTACTAGGGTAGATGAACAACCATTACCCACCCTTTCCATCAATCAGCCTGCAACTATCACCCGTGTACGTGATGAAGAGAGCAAAACGTTGCGCTACCTAGCGCAGCACAATCTAAGACCCGGCACAAGTATAAAGATCCAAAAACGCCTACCGGATGGAACCATGCACGTTTTAGTGCAAGGGGTGAGCCATAAACCCATACAGTTAAAAGCATCCATGGCACAACAAATATTTGTTAATAAGCCTCTCGAAGGGGCTGAACTCCCGAGAGAATAAATCACAACCAACTTTAAGAGGAAATTTCAAAGACCATGATAAGACAAAAAACCATTTCAATTATTTCTCTGGTGATAATCCTGTTGCTGGCGGTCGCCTGCGGTGGCGCAACCGAAACCAATCCAACCAGCGAATCCGAAACCAGTACCGACTCGCTCACTATCGTAGCTACCATCGGCCAGGTACAGGATGTCGCCCAAAATATAGTCGGCGACCAGGCTAACGTCCAGCTGCTTCTAGGTGAGGGCGTTGACCCCCACCTCTATGTGCCGGTTGAAAGCGATCTAGAAGCGTTCCAAAACGCCGACATCATTCTTTACAGTGGTCTCAATTTGGAAGCGCAAATGGCCGACGTTATGGAACAAATCGGTGAAGATCAGGGTATTCCAGTTGTAGCCGTCGCCGAATCGATTCCGAGCGACTTGATAGTCGATGAAATTGGTGGCGAGGCCGGAACGGCTGACCCCCATGTTTGGGGTGATGTTGGTCGCTGGAGTTTCGTAGCCGGGGCTATTCGAGATGTACTCGTTGAAACAGATCCGGACAATACGGCCGTTTACGAAGCCAACTACGAAGCTTATACCGCCGAACTAGAGGCGCTTGATGCGTATGCCAAAGCCGCATACAGCAGTATTCCGGCAGAGCAGCGTAAAGTGGTCACCGCCCACGATGCCTTTCAATATTTAGGGCTAGCTTATGATCTTGAAGTATTCGCCCCACAGGGTATTTCAACCGAAGCTGAAGCCAGCGTTGCTGATATCGAAACGGCCGTTAATTACATTGTTGAGAATAATGTTCCCG
>JBCCFD010000190.1:0-13728 GCA_039029915.1 Chloroflexota bacterium | reverse complement strand
CCCTCGGCCGTTTTCCCATACCCCATGCTAATAAAAATGACGTCCCGCTCATCCCCCTGTACATTCTCCAAATTCTTAATGAAGAATGGTTCTGTGGCATGTTCTTGGAAAAACAGTTCATCAGCATCAAGCTGACGGCGCGACTTTTCTAACGCAGATTCAATGGCGTCCCGCTGAGCCGTGCTAAACGCCACCACGCCCAGAGTTAGGTTTGGCGTGGTCTTTGCATGAATCATGACAGCCTCAGCGACATCTTCTGCTTCAATCTGGTTAACTCGCGATTTCCCGCGATCGTAAACAGATTGGGGTAAATACTTTAAATGCAGCCCGCTATCTTGCTTGCCGGCATCAGGGCTTGGAAATAGTAAAAGCTGGTTATCATAAAACTCGCGATTAGATAAGGCGATCAATGATTCATGGCGGCTACGGTAATGCCATCGCAGCAGCCGCTCAGGCGCCCCTTTATTAACAAATAGATCAAGAATGCTTTCATTATGGGCAGTGATGGTATTTTTGCTAGCAGTTTGAACAGCTTCACCCTCACCTTCAAATCCAGCCTCACTATCTTCATCCGCAGGTCCATCACTGCCAAGCACGCGATCAAAAAAGGTCGTTGGCGGTAGTTGCCGACTATCTCCGACAACAACCGTTTGTTTGCCTCGCAAAATCGCACCAAACGCATCAACTGGCCGCACCTGACTTGCTTCATCAAATACAACAAGATCGAACTGCATATCGCCCGGCTCTAAATACATCGCAATAGATAAAGGACTCATCATAATGATGGGCTTGATTCTTTGGATGATGGGAGCAGTTTTTTTGATGATGGTGCGCACAGGCTGATGATTGCGTTTTTTACTGGCCTCGCGCATCAATAAACCCATCAAGCCATGTGCGGTGTGCTTAGGGAGAGTCTCCCAATGTTCTGTTGCCAACCGAAGGCGGTTGTACTGTAAAAACTGTTGATCGAGCGTTTGAAAATGGGCCACGGCCGTATCCTGAGCCTGCCCCTCAAAGCCACCTAGCGATTCTCGTTCAACTTGGGCACGTTGACGCAGCTTATCAGCAACCTGCCAATCAAACCAATTTAAAAAGCGCTGCCGATGACGCAAAATAGAAAAATAATGCTCATTAAGCACATCAACCGCCCCACCTAAGCCAGCAGCCTGACACTGTTTTACCAATAAATTGAAGGCTGCCATTTCGGGTAAGCGCTCAACAGATTCCGCCCAAACGGTACACTGTTTGACTTGCTGTTCAAACTCAGGTCGAACAACCAAAGTGTCGAGCGATTGCAAATTCGCAACAGACTGGCTATACGAATCAAACACGTTGCGTAAATTGGCTTGGCCTACAATTAGCTGATCGTGAGCATCTTTTGTAAATTCATCCTTTAAAAACGCGAGCAAATGCTGAGGTAGACCTATCTTTTCAGAAGATGGTCCAGCATCCGAAACCGTACTATTTAAGTCAACCAGCCAGTGGCCAACCTTATTGAGTTCCGACCAATCGCTGTTGTTTACACCCATCCACCGGATGCCGAATAGCGTGCTAAATAGCGGCTCCATCTGTTCAAGAAGCGGTTGCTGCGCCTGCCAAGCCAAAATCGCGTCAACTAAAGCAACCTGTTCACCCGGCTCATCCGGTAAATCATTTCTACAAAGTCCAAGCAGTTTGTTTCGTGCTTCTCGATATCGGCCCGATAAATTCCGCAAAAAGCCTCGTTTCCCATGAACCATAAGCGGCTGCCTGATATCAGAAACATCCGCCTCCCATGCTGAAGGAATTAACCATGCGTCATACTCAGCTCGCAAAAAGGCTAATTCTGCGCCAATATCTAACGCTTTTCGAATTCTGGGACCTTCTTGCCCCCATGCCTCATGAAATAGATCAATCGCATAGAGGTTTGGGGCATCAAGTAAATGTTGAATGGTATCAACAAGCTGCTCTGTATCACTCCGATTTTGAGGGGAGCTTAACCCTAGCCGGATTGAAATGGCAACGGCCGATTTTTGCAATGTTTGCAACTTTTGGAGCACGTCTAACGCTGCAAGCTTCACCTGCTCAATTTGCTGGGCGTTCCATTCTGTTGCCTCACTGCCCCAAAAAGGGTGCTGAATGGGTTGCCCGATCTTAGGCAGCAACTCAGCCAACTGCTTGATAAGTATCCTCTTTTCTGCAATCGTCTCTTTTGACCAATCAGCCACACCGGTGAAAGTTGCCGTTGGCAAAGGCAACCCATCAGCTTCTAACTCAGCTTTTAAGGTTAAGTAAGTACCAAACAGTTGATAAGGTGTTAAATCGCTCTGACCAACTGGTTCATTCATCGCGATGGCATACGCATTTAGATGATTTCGCGTTTGAGTTAGCTTGTCGAAATCCTCAAACACGGCCGTTTCTTTCGGCTGACCAAGCTGAAACGTCCGATGCAGTTCCGCCATTAAGGTTGCTTTTGTCGTTTTATGACTGTGTAGTTCTAAGGCCGCATCCCCTAATCCAATTACATCGAGGCGTCGCTTAACCACATCCAAAGCAGCCATCTTTTCAGACACAAACAGCACAGTTTTCCCGTTTCCGACGGCCTCGGCAATAATATTGGTGATCGTTTGCGATTTTCCAGTACCGGGAGGCCCCTGGATGACTAAGTTCCGCCCCGCATTCACATCCAAAATCGCCCTGGTTTGAGAGCTGTCGGCGTCAACCACTTGATGGCTTTTTTCATACTCAATTTGCTCATCGATTGAGCGCGCTTCATATGAATCTAAGCCTTCAAAAAAACCGTGATCGTCAAGCAACGGCCGTAAAACGGGATGATCGTTTAAATCAAGCACCCCTTCCCATCGTTTGGGATCAAGGTCGCTATACATGAAAAATTTGTTGAAAGAAAAAAAACCGAGGCTAATTTTGGTGCGGGTGACGGACCAGGATGGATTTGTAGAAACGGCCGTTTCTACCGCCTTAAAATACGTTTCAACATCTAAACTCTCTCCATCAACAATGGAAGGTAATTGGAGAGCGTCATCAATTCGCAGCTTCGCTTCTAACGACAAGTTGGTGCTGATATCGGTACCGGTATATTCCAAATGAAACCGATCATTTGCGTTTTGCCGAGCCAGGAGCGCAGGAATCAAGATTAGAGGCGCTTGCCGCTTTATTTTTGGACTATCTTTATTAAACCAGTTCAACATACCTAGCGCCAGATAAAGAATATTGACGCCGTTTTCTTCGATATAGGTTTGGGCAACGTGATGAGTCTTTAAAAGCCGCTTTTGTAATTCAGCCGAGGAATGGTTTGTTTGAAGCTTGCTGTCCGCAAAATGGCTTTCGCTTGGTTGGCCTATTTCATCAATTTCGACTGCTGAATCACTGCTAGCAGCGAAGGTCATAAAACGGCCGTTTTTTACCAAAATATCAAAAATATCCGCCGCCCTTTCTTGAATGACCGTGACACCCCGTGCTTTCGATGGACGATAATTCAACAGTGAGTTGCGTAAACCTAAATCAAGTAATTCTTTTCGGGCAGCTTCAAGTTGGGTAATGACGCTAGACATAAAGCATATTCTAACAAAAAACCCTCTCTAGAATCTACCAATCAAACAAATACCTTTACCTAGCCCGACAAAATTCCTATAATGGCCTTTTGTATGAAACCAACAATATCGCTTTCTCAATCACAGCTATCTGAATTCTTGCTTAACACCGCCCTCGTGCGCCCCGTTTTTATTTGGGGCCCACCCGGCATCGGCAAGTCCTCCCTCGTTGAGCTTTTTGCCGCTTCCGTTGACCTTGAATGTGTCTCTATGCTCGGCAGCCAGCTTGCGCCTGAGGACATTATTGGCGTTCCCCAAATTGTAGACGGCAAAAGTCGCTTTTGCCCCCCATCAAATATTGCCCGAGAAGAACCATACTGTCTTTTTCTTGATGAGCTAAACGCCTGTTCTCACGAGGTCCAAAAGGCTTTTTATAGCCTCATTCACGACCGACGTATCGGTGATTATCATCTCCCCAAAGGTTCTATTGTCATCGGTGCTGGCAACCGCGCCCAAGATAGCGCTATCGTCAAGCCAATGTCATCCGCACTGATCAATCGGATGATTCACGTTCAGCTAAAAGCGTCGGTTAAAGATTGGCTCAAATGGGCATATGAAAACAATATTCATCGCTGGATAACTGAATATATAGAGCAGCGTCCTGACCATCTCTGGGTTCAGCCCCCTAAAACTGAAGAGCCCTTTTCCTCGCCCCGCGCTTGGCACATGCTCAGCGACGCCTTAATTGAGTTTGGGGATGATGTGGCGGACGATATGATTGAAGCCACAGCGTTTGGCTGCCTCTCATCAGCTCATGCGCAACAGTTCAAAGCGTTTCTCAAACAAATACGCAGCCAATACACCCTCTCAGCCATTATCAAAGGGGATTTAACATGGCCCGCCAAACCCGAAGAGCGCGATGTCCTCTACTTTTTAGCTCAGTCATTTAGAGCCCATATCATACGTGAGCTTCCAGCTGACAAAAAAGCGCTCTCCGACAACAACAAGCAGCTAGCTCATCGTGTCAAAGCATTGCTTAAACAGCTTGCCTCCATCAATTATGAAATGGCTCAGCTTATTGTCTCAACACCAGACGGCACCAATGAAATGCTGCCCGATTGGCTCATGGTTGAAATTGCCCGAGACCTCCCTCGCCTCATCGAACGGAAAAAATGACCAAAAAGAAAAAATCCCGTCATGAAATTGATCCAGCCACGCAAGCCTATTTTGACGGCTGGGCAATATTGCATGAGATTGGTTTATTTGACTCAATGCAGTATTACCTCAATTTTGTGCGTCAGAAGAATAATCAATGCCCACCCGGTGGCTGGGCGTTAGCAAAACAAAATGGTGTCATTCACATCCATCCGACAAAGCGAGCTGATCCAAAAGAGTGGGCTTACGTCCTAGCTCACTGCATGCTTCATTATGCGTTTGATCATTTCCGCGTAGTGCCAACTCATCAACAACAGGCTTGGAATGCTGCTTGTGATTGCTTTATTACACACTATTTAGATAAGCTCAAACTAGGCCGAGCACCCATCGAATTTACAAATGCCCATGTTCTACCGGATAGCTCTGAAGCGGTGCTGCTTAACCGCTTTTTAGCGGATGGCATTCCAGAAGAGGTAAAATTCTGCAGCACATCAGGTCCACAAGGCAGTGATATGGTATGGGATGGCGTCAAGCTCGACGATGATTTTTTCTATACAAAAAATCCCAAACCAGTTAATTGGCCTCGATTGTTCGCCCAAGGCGTCGGTAATGCGGCCCATATCGCCATCGCCAAAGCCGCCGAAGTCGATATATCGGTAGATTATCGCGGTCGCCCAATCTATGATTCACCCGGTGAAAGAGCACGCCACTGGTTTATTAACAGTTTCCCACTGCTTGGCGCACTGGCCGCCTCGTTTAAAGTAATCGAAAAACAACAGCTCCTGACGCGTATGGGTATTCACATTGCGGCTGTCAATCCATCTTTGCAAGAGATTTATATCAATCCGGCGGCAGGATTAACGGAACAAGAGTATCGCTTTGTAATGGCCCATGAATTTTTGCACGTTGGCTTACGTCACGATGCCCGCCAGCAAGGACGAGACCCTTATTTGTGGAATGTGGCATGTGATTTTGTGATTAATGATTGGCTGATTGAGATGGGGGTTGGAGCCGTGCCAAGGTTGGGCCTTTTGTATGACCCTGACCTCAAAGGAATGTCGGCTGAAGAAATTTATGATCGCATTGTTAACGATATGCGAACTTATCGAAAGCTGCGAACGCTACGCGGCAAAGGAATTGGGGACATTATTTTAGATGGGAACCCCAGCTGGTGGAAAACAGGAAATGGCATCACCCTAGATGACTTTTACCGTCGAGCGCTGCAGCAAGGTTTAACCTATCATCAGGACCAAGGGCGCGGGTTTTTACCGGCTGGTTTAATTGAAGAGATTCAGGCGTTGACCCAGCCACCTATCCCATGGGATGTTGAGCTAGCCCAATGGTTTGACACGATGTTTCCACCGATTGAAAAACAGCGCACTTATGCTCGCCCCAGTCGTCGACAATCCTCCACACCAAATATCCCTCGCCCTAGCTGGGTCGCTCCACCTTTGGCAGACGGCCGTACCTTTGCCGTTATTCTTGACACCTCAGGTTCGATGAGCCGCAAGCTTTTAGCAAGGGCGCTCGGTGCAATTGCTAGCTACAGCTTATCACGAGATGTTTACCAAACGCGGGTTATTTTTTGTGACGCCACTTATTATGACCAAGGCTACATGTCTCCTGAGGATATCGCTAGCCGCGTGCAAATCAAGGGGCGCGGTGGCACAATCTTACAGCCCGCCATTAATTATCTTAACGCTCAAGATGACTTCCCACCAAAAGGGCCGGTTTTAATTATCACTGATGGATATTGTGACCAGCTAAGGTTCCCAAACGGCCGTGAGCACGCTTACCTCATCCCCCAAGGAAATCGGCTACCGTTCAAATCTGTGGGGCCTGTGTTCTACGTGGCCGGGGATACATAAAGGTAATCGTCGCAAACAAGCACAATGAAGCACCCAATCTCTTAGGACCTCAATTACTCAATCTCCTAATTACCGATAGGTCGCCACTGGCTCACCCAATACATCCAAATTCGGCTCAATGCCTAGCCCAGGCAAATCTGGCGCGGTAACGTGACCATCAACAACGGGAATGTGATCAACGGCCGTTTCCACGCTCACCATATCTCGGCATTCCAACACGCAGCGCAAAAACTTCTGCGGCACCGTTTGCCCCAGATGCACAATCGCAGCAAATGCGATATTTGAACCCGTCGTTTCTTGTACGCTCATCGTGTAACCGGCCGCAACGCACATATCTCGCTGACGTCGGCCACGGGTCAAGCCACCATTTTTAGAGATTTTTAACCCAATTCCCTCAGCCGCATCATCGTGGATTAATTGGGATACGGCCGTTTCGCTATCACCTAGTTCATCCCACAAAATCGGCACGTTCGTTCGCCTACGGAGCGAGATACATTCACGCCAAGTGGCACACGGCGCCTCAAGCACAAAATCAAGCCCTTGCGGCACTAAGCGCAAAAAACGCAGGGAATTTTCAACTGTCATGCCACCATTCGCATCGAGCAGGAAAAACTCACCGGGGCGATTATCCGCCAGAGCTGCTTCAACACGGGCTGCATCTAAAGCGGGGTCATCCCCTATTTTGATGGAGTGGGCTTTATATCCTTTTTCACGATGCATCTGCACACGTTGGCGCATATCCTCAGGGGAACCGGTATAAATTGAGGAGATAATGGGGAGAGAAACGGCCGTTCGTCCACCCAATAAATCACAGACCGGCATATTGACCGACTTGCCAAAAATATCCCAACAGGCCACATCAATGGGAGTCTTGGCATGCAAATGACCGACAAGCGCCTCATCCATTGCATCATTGATACGGTCAACGTGCCGCGGATCGCGACCCAATAAATGGGGTGCTATTTCCTCAATCCCTGCCCGAACGCCCAAGGCATGTGCCGCAATATAAGTTGATCCAAATGGCGTACTCTCACCCCATCCCTCTAAACCAGTATCAGTCGTTATTCTCACAAATGTAGCGTCAAAGCTTCGATACGCCCGACCCCCAGACAGGGTATAAACGCCCCTAGAATAGGGGAGATCAACTTGAAATACATCGATCTTTTCAATCTTCATACTCAACCATCCTTTTGATCGCTAAATCATAGGTTGAAAAATAAATTAAGACCACGCATTCGATTCTGTCATGAAAGATGCCATTTCAACAAAGGATTGCGCTAATGGTGATAGGTGTCGCAAATCTTGAAAGGCTATAGCGATGGGACGTGGTGCCGATGGATCGAGTGGTCGAATTTCAATCTCTTCGACATTTGACGGTAATGACCCAGCAGCCACGATTGATATTCCCAATCCTATCTTGACCATGTGCAAAATCGATGCCGTTTGTTGAATATAATGATTAATTTTTGGTTGAATATCGTGTCTACGAAATAAAGCCCTCACAAGCGGCTCACACCCTGCCCGCGACATAATAAATGATTCGCTTGTTAAATCTGATATCGGGACTTGCTGATGCTTCGTTAATGAATGGTCGGCAGGCAAAACGACAACAAGTTCATCTTCACCTAGTTCAACCAAGTCAAATCCAACAATTGGGGGAACCACAAAACCAATTTCCACACGCCTCGTTTGTAGCCACTGTACAATTTCTTGATCGCTCGCTTCAAACACTTCTAGCGTGGCATCTGGAAACTCTTGTGAAAATTGACCAACCATTTGTGGCAAAAAGTGGATTGAAGATGTCGTCCCAAATGAGCCAATTCTCAATATTCCTTTATCAACGCCACGACCAACAGCGGCCTCTTGCTCAATAACAGCTTGAGATTGAAGCATCATTCTTGCTTGAATCGATATTTTTTCGCCAATAATGGTGGGCTTAACCCGTCCAGATTTACGCTCCAATAACACAACGCCTAATTTAGTTTCTAACTTGGAAATTGCATGGCTAACGGCCGATTGCGTCACGCCAATTTGATGCGCTGCATCTGAGAAGCTACCAAAATCAATAACCGCAATGAATAATTTAAGTTGAACCAAAGTCATGATCGATCGCTCATTTGAATGCTTATAAATATGACCATAAGATCAAAATTGTAGCACTTGAAACTCAATAAAGGAATCTAAAATAATGCAAACCAGAAAAATACGCGGCATTCAACTTTCATATATTGATAAAGGTAATAATCACCCAATCTTGTTTATACACGGTCATCCATTTGACCATTCGATGTGGAACCCACAAATCAATGCCTTCTATACCAATCATCGCGTTGTTGTTCCAGATTTAAGGGGCTATGGAAAATCTGATGGTTCATCATCCGTTGTGTTGCTAGATGAGATGGCCCTTGATTTAGCTATTTTGTTAGATGAACTAAACATCGAGCACACAATAGTTTGTGGTCTATCCATGGGGGGTCAGATCGCTCTTGAATTCGCCCATTTATTTCAACATCGAATAAAACATCTTATCATCTGCGCATCTACTGCCAGGCCAGAAACGCCCTTATCCTATCGTCAGCGACTCGCCATGGCAGAGGGCTTAGCCGATGATGGAATGCGACCCTATTGTCAAAAAGAGCTGAAAAATTTTTTTTCAACCTCCACATTCAACAATAACAAGCAGGTCGTTGAGCACGTACGAACTATGATCTTAAACACGCCGCCTTTCGGTGCAGCAGCAGCTAATCGAGGGCGAGCTGAAAGACGGGACTACACGCCGACCTTAAAAAATCTAAAGGTGCCTACCTTAATTTTAGTGGGAGATGAGGACGTGTTTACCCCTATAAGCGAAGCTAAATATATGGCAGACCATATTCAAAATAGCCAGTTACACATCATGCCCAATGTGGGACACATGCCTAACTTAGAAGCAGCGAAATCTTTCAATAAAGTTTTCAAAACATTTATCGATGGATAGATTGGCAATTTGATATTGTGCGAGCTTCTAATCCTCGAAAGTTGGACTAACGGCCGTATTGACTCTGAACAAAAGTACAGTCCTTATAAGTGTATGGATTGATATGATGGTTACAAGTAAACTAACAAATCCGGAGGACACAATGACTAAATTTGAATTTAACCAAGCAATGTACTTAAAAAGAATAAATTTTGATAAAAAAATCACTACTTCTTTTGAAAGTTTGAAAGCACTTCACCATGCTCAGCTATTCACAATACCTTTCGAAAACTTTGATATTGTCCTAGGAAAAGGTATCAATCTAACGCCAAACAGCCTTTTTCAAAAGCTCGTGCAAAATAATAGAGGTGGCTACTGCTTTGAGCTGAACGGCTTATTTCTGATGGCACTACAAGCATTTGGGTTCAATGCACGGGGGCTACTTGCGAGGGTTCATGTATCTGGAACCCCATCTGGAAAGAGCCACCAATTCACGCTTGTAACCATTAACGGGAAGCAATGGATTGCCGATGTTGGATTTGGGAGTGGAACAATGCAGGAACCTATTCCACTCATTCTTGACCAAATCACCTCTAATTCTAAACAAACATTCCGCCTAATTGATTGCCCGCCATTCGGAATAATGCTCCAAAGGCGAGTGGATAACGTTTGGAAAGATCAATATAGCTTTACTTTAGAGCATATCTTTCCCAATGATATCGCCATGGCTAACCACTATACCTCTACCTCACCTGACTCATTCTTTACTCAATCACGAGTGGCGGTACTTCCAACTGCACTGGGCATTAATACACTCAACAATCATCTTTTAAAACAAAATATTGGCGGTGATCTGATAGAACACCATCTTGATGAAGAGCAAAGTTATATTGATTACTTATACAATTATTTTGATATACGATTAGATGCCACGATTGAGGATTTCAGGGCGATCCAATGAAAGGTCAAAAAAACTAGATTCCCAGTGAAATTATCTGTTATTTGCCCTCTAACGGTTAGATTGAGGAAAAGTTTGTCACCAGAATGTAACCCTAATTACAATATCATTGCTTAAACTAAGCCTTAAAACCTTACGCTATTGAAACCAACTCCGTATCAAAACTCAACTATTCTCTATATTCTATAGGGAAATAATTTCATACTTTTATCCAAGCATTATCAATATCCAATATCGAAAAGGTAGAGTGTGATGAACAGTAAAATATTGTTTTTTACCGGCGCTATTCTTGCATTATTATTTCTAACATCAGCAAACCAGGCATTTACAATTTATCAAGGTCAAGGCTTCTTCAACTCAAATGCTGAACAGAGTTCTTCAGTTTACTTGCCCTTGATTGTGCTAAAACCTGAATTAGCCCATGAAGAAGTTTTCATACCCGCTGGGGAATTTTTAATGGGATGCGACCCAGCCCACAACGACGGCTATGAATGCAACGTGCAACACCAATTACACGCTGTTTACTTAGACGATTATTTCTTTGACACCTATGAAGTAACAAATATAAAATTTGCCTCGTTTCTAAACACGCGCGGTGCTAATGATTGCGGGCCATACAATCGATGTGTTGATCTTGACAGCAGCCGCCTTTCTCTTCAGAACGGTCAATACATTGTTGAAGCAGGATATGAAAAGCATCCAGTCAATTCAGTCACATGGTATGGAGCCGAGGCTTATTGCGCTTCTGTAGAGCGTCGTCTACCAACCGAAGCTGAATGGGAAAAGGCTGCTCGCGGTACGGCCGATACACGGGCGTATCCCTGGGGGGATACGACACCAAACTGCACGCTTGTCAACTACCGATCTTGCGTTGGGGACACAAGTGAAGTGGGTATCTTTCTACTTGGCGTTAGCCCATATGGGGCAATGGACATGTCGGGTAATATTATGGAGTGGGTCAATGATCGGTATGATGCGGATTATTATAGTTACTCCCCTTACAATAATCCGCAAGGCCCAGATACCGGCCATACACGTGTACAAAAAGGGGCCGCATGGCATTTCAATGAGCTCAGCATCCGTGTTGCTGCTCGCAAACATTATTTTCCATACAAAGAGCATTTACGTTTTGGTTTCCGGTGTGCCAGAACGCCATAATGCTAGATCCCTGCCATAAGATTTTGACAGGCCATATAGACGAAATTCAAGGTAAGCAATGACAATCCCTGTAATCTTTGATACTGATGCTGGTGGTGATATAGATGATCTGTATGCGCTTGCGCTCATCCTCAGTCATCCAAATTTAAATCTTGTGGGCGTCACAACAGTTTCAGCCGATACCCAAGCCCGTGCCAGAGTCGTTGCTAAAATGCTAAGGCTCGCAAATCGAGCCGATGTGCCTATCCACGCAGGTATTCGCATTCCCCCCACACTGCTTGAGCGTGGGATTTCCGAATCAAGTTACAAACAGTATTTAACCCATCTTCAATTAGTAGAATCAGGCGATCCTGAATATGAGCAAACATATAATGACGCCGTTTCTTTCATTTTAGAAAAGTTAACCCAAGCCACAAAACCAATTACTTTAATTGGCACAGGCCCCTGGACAAACATTGCTGAAGTTCTCAGGCTAGCCAACAAACCGCAAAAAGATAAGATTAGGTCAATTACTTTGATGGGAGGAGAAATTCATCTTTTGCACGCAGAATCAAATGTTTTTCACGATCCAGAGGCCGCAGATTTTATTTTAAAAAGTGGGCTTCCCATTTTCTTAGCAACTTGGAGTGTGAGTCAAAAATTAGTTTTTTCAATGAGTGAAGTAGCAGACCTAATCAACCAAACTTCATCCACTTTTCTAAGGGAGCTACTAAGGGCAACCCAAATGTGGTGGGAAGCGGGTGTTGAACACAAACCGGGCCCCATGTGTTATGACGCAATCCCCGTTTTCTGGGCCGCAGGTGAACGAGAACATATTTCATGTATCAGGCTTGATTCAATTCCAGTTGAGTTAACAGGTGAGCATACCCGGGGGATGATGGCTACTCATCCATGGGAAATCGCCGGTGCGAAGAATACAAAAACAACCTCGTCTGAGCATCTAACTATTACTAATGCACTTGATGCTAAAGCGCTGAAGCAGCGCTTTATTGACTTGGTTTTTCCAACTTAACTGATCACCCTACAGAGGGTTGACTAAGAACAACGCTTTGCCATTTTGTTATCAATGAGGGCATGAAAACGGCCGTTTCTATGCCCTCACATTTAAAATCTAAGCAAACAGAAAGAAGTTTTTAAAAGTGTGCCTAACTAAGCTGCTGCTTTCCGCGCTTCCAGTTCAGCTTGAATTTCAGCCAAACGCTTTTGATCAATAGGATTTTTATATACTGCCCAAATACTAAACGACAAGAAAATAATTGGCGCAATCGTCATCAACAGGCGCAGAGCTAAAAGAGCAGAATCTGGCTGAGGTTGAGCTATCCCATCTATCGCCTCCACATAACCGGTCCATTCCAACACCTGGCCTTGTATAAAAAGACCAATGCCAATGCCAAACTTTTGCAAGAAGACAAAGAACCCGTAAAAAATACCCTCACGGCGCTGCCCCGTTTTTAGCTCGTCATCATCAACTACATCTGGCAACAAGCTCCAAGGCACCAAAAATCCTAGGCTGACCCCTATGCCTGATAAAACGCCCAAAATCATGACGAGGTTGATTTGCCCAGGTTGAACAAAATAGAGTGCAACCAAACAAACCATCCACACTGGCACACCGATATAAAAAACCTTCTTGCGCCCTAAGCGTCGACTCACAAATCCCCAGACAAGAATGAAAATGAAGATCGAAAACTGTAGTCCAAAAAGCAAAATGGTAAATTGGCCTCCAGGATCACCCCCAATGTAGTCGCGGAAATAGAAAAGAATCAGTGACTGTACAAATTGAATGGAGAGCCAAGTCAACAGATAAATTGTGGAAACATAGAGGAATGGACGGCTACTCAAAGCAATACGCAACCCTTCAATAAAGCCAAATTGCTCCCCAGAATCGTCATCATCTGTCTCTTTCTCTGTGGTGTAAAGAAAAACAATCACATTACTAACCACAATGATTACCGCCACGATAATCCCTTGAATAACATTTCCTGTTCGAGGGGCATCTGCATAAACTTGGTTAACAATGATGTTGTAGAGCAAGGCCGCAACCAATCCACCGAGAACAGAAAAGCTAAACCGGTACATATTCAGATCTGTGCGGTCTTGATT
>JBCCFD010000189.1:0-13831 GCA_039029915.1 Chloroflexota bacterium | reverse complement strand
TCTTGGCTTTCAGGCTTAGCAAATATATTTTTAAGTTTGGCTCTTTCTACATTCATTAGTCTATGGATAGCACATTCATCCGGGGCATTAAAAAATCTTACAATCTACGTGTTGGTAATAGCCATTTTCTCAATACTGTGGCTTTTCTTTCTAGTACAAAATCATCAATATCTCAAGTCCCAACGAACAGCAAATGACAAAGTCCGGAAGGAACTTAAGAGTCTTTTGCAAAATGGAAGGGCTCAATAGTCACAACATAGATGTTTTGTTAGAACCATATGAATATCTCCTTTAAACAAACAATTCAAAAATTTACGTAGCAAAATGAGCGAATTTGGAAATCTCTTACGCAAATATAGACAGCTTGCAAAACCCCCTAACGCAAAGAAGGAGGGCATAACACAATCTCACCTAGCTTCTCTACTTGAAAACTATTCAGGTTTACCAAACCTCAATAAAGTTTCTATTAGTCGTTGGGAATCAGGAACGCGTCAAATCCCTTCCGATCGAAGAGAGTTACTAGTCAATCTGATTCGAGTACTTGTAGACACAAGTGGGATTAAGGAATTATCAGAAGCTAATAAATTACTTCAGTTTGGAGGATATGCACTCCTTCAAAACGACGAAATAGCAAAGATCAATTTAGATTGGGTAGATGTACGTTCAAATTATCAAATAAAACAGATGATTGGATCTACATTTGGTAAACTTCTCAAAAAATATCGAAAACAGGCACGTCATCCCGAAACTAAAGGCTTTGTTTCTCAAGGATATCTAGCCAGTTTAATCGATGGGTCGAATAATCCAACCATCTCCGCCTCAATGATTAGTCGCTGGGAAACTGGGAGCCGGAAAGTTTCACGGGTTGAACGGCAGACCATGTTACGTCTTGTATATGCGTTGCGTCTTTGTGACGGACTCACCTATATTAAAGAAGCAAATGCTTTACTTGAAGCAGGTCTCTTTGGGACGTTAATTAGCAAAGAAGTGGAACAAATCAATTCCTGGCTAAATGGCAAGATATTGAAGTTCGATTATTCAACGGTAAGTCCAACTCCACCACCTTCTTTTGGAGCCCCACTTAATCATGTTGCACCATCCTTTATGGCACCAGCGTTACCTGAGCATGGCATTTTTGGTCGCGATCAATTTCTCAGCAAAATTTATAATGAGCTACGTCTAAATGAGGCAAATCATTATGTCCCCCCGCTCGCCTTGCGCGGCATGGGGGGGATAGGGAAAACAACGCTCAGCATCGCCATTAGCCGGCTCGATCTTATTCAAAAACAGTTTCCCGATGGCATTCTTTGGACAGCTTTAGGAGAAACGCCAACCGTTCGCCTAGAATTAGACAGATGGGGTCGTGCACTAGGTATCGATTTGTTGGCCGAACCAGATGAACTTGCTTGTGTAGAGCGGCTACGCGCTACCCTTCTTGCTAAAAGAGTTCTTATCATTGTAGATGATGTTTGGGATATTAATAGCGGCCGTTATTTTTCAACCATTGGTGGTCTAAATTGTCGCACCATTGTGACCACCCGTGATGTTGAAATAGCACAGAACCTAGCCACCCGCAACCGCACGCTTCGCGTTGATTTACTTTCTCCCAATGCCTCATTTAATTTGCTAACCCATTTGGTTCCTGAGATGGTCGCCGATCCAAAATCAGCTAAGCTGCTTTGTGAACGGCTCGAATTTTTACCACTCGCATTAACACTGGCCGGGCGACTCCTAGCCGATGAAGCCGACGTCCCATCACGCATGCGTCGTATTGTTACTGAATTGATAGAGCGCCGCGAAGCCCGCTTGCAGCTTGTCCAGCCGGAAGGTCGCTTAGGCTCAAAAGATGATAATCCAATCTCACTCCAAGCGATGCTGGGGCTTAGTGTCGATCGACTAGACAAAATAGATTTAGAGCGCTTCGCTATGTCTGCTGTCTTTGGCGGTGCACCACTCACTTGGGATATCAACGCTGCCGCCTACGTTTGGGATTGTTCCGTTGATCAGGCCGAAGCCACCACATCAAGGCTAATTAAAAAAGGCCTAGTGGAACGGGTTGAAGGCGAACGGTATTGGATGAATACACTCCTCGTAGATTATGCGAAAGAATTGATGGAAGAGATGAATTTATAAATTAATTACCCTTTAGTATGTCTATTTTTCATAGAAATGATTCTAAGTCCAAAGAAATAAACGCTCGTATCCGCCACGCCCTATATTATCTTGGCCAGACTCAAAAGTCATTAGATGATCCATCTACTATCCAATCCATGTATCCACAAATCAAAAACGCATGGGCAAAATTAACCAATCCACATCTAAAGCTAGATTTTATTTGGGCTGTAAAAGAGTATCAAAATCGAAATGGACTTTGGGAAGATTATGAGCACTGGCTTCAAGAATGTATTGAGCAAAGTGATTTTGATTCTATTACCAAAGAAGGCAAATGGGCTTTGTATAATAATTGGGGGACAGTAGCATACTATCGCGGTGAGGCACATCGGGCATTGCAAATTCTTCAAACAGCCCTTGAACTCGCTTACGAGGAACAATCTTCACAAAAAATTTCAAAAACGCTTAGCAATATGGCCGGTATTTGTGCATCTATTGGACAATGGCCACAGACCATTGCCCTTTGTGAACGTGCCTTGTTGCAAACCAACGATATACTCGAGCAAGCTGAGGTATTCCTCCACCTCAGCCGAGCCTATTCGGATTTAAAACAGTTTGAAAACGCACTTAACTATGCTGATCTAGCTTTAAAAAATTTTATAACAGGTAATGGCGAGCACGGTTCAGGATATGCACGAGCCAATTTCCAGCTAGGACGAGTCTATCTTGAACTGAAGCAAATTGAAAAAGCAGTCAATTTTTGGCAACGGGCACAGCAAGAAGCACAACAACTAGAAGACAAGGTTTTACTTGCTAGTTGCCACACACAACTTGCACGCGCTTACGGATATCTTGGTCAATTTATAGAATCGCAAGAAGAACTTCTCGAAGCAATCCCGCTTCAAGAAGCCATGTCAGATAATAATAATTTAATCTTTTCACTTTATACACTCGGACAACTTCAAGTGGCCACCCAGCAAATGGACAAAGCCCAAGGGTATTTAGAACGTGCTTTGTCAATTGCTCGACAACTTAACCATCCCAATAAACTGGCTGCTCTTTTAAATGATGTTGGTCAAATTTATACAGCACTTAACCTCAGAGCTGAAGCTGTTACTCTTTTACATGAATCAGTTGCTTTGCGAGAACAATTACAAGATGAAAACGGACTTGCAGTCTCCCTAACAAATCTGGCAACAGCCCTCTGGATTTCTGGCTCACGGCAAGAGGCTTTCATTCAATTAAAACGAGCTTATATTACTCAATCAGAGAAGCCCAGCAAGCTTCTATTTACGATATTGAATAATATCATCAAGCTTGCAGAAGTTAACGGACAATACCAAGTTGCCCTTCATTATATAGAGATAGCGCTGTCAACTGAGGATGCGATTTACTTTGTGGACATGGAGCATTATCGAAAGTGGCAAGAAAAACTCAATTCGAAAATCATTCACTCAAAAGATGGTAATGAATAA
The DNA here is from genome assembly GCA_039029915.1 of Chloroflexota bacterium. GTDB lineage: Bacteria > Chloroflexota > Anaerolineae > Promineifilales > Promineifilaceae > QQUD01. The sequence continues at coordinate 10,244 of JBCCFD010000189.1, read as the reverse complement.
TCTTAGAAAAAGTTATGTCTAAAACACAGCAGCGACTCGTTTCCTATTATTTGGAGCTTGGCCAACAAAAAACGGCCGATTTGCAATGGTTTAAGCGCGAATCGAGGCAGATCAGTCGCCTTTGGCAGTTTGCACAAGCGGAACCACAGCAAACGCTGTTTTATATTTTTACTTTCTTTGACTTTCAAAATCGGTTCGGGCTTTGGCAAGATGCCATTGACTGGGTGGAGGTTGGCTTAACGGCCGTTGAGCAAAGCCATAACCCTATTTGGGGCAAGGCCATTTTGCATCGCAACTTAGGGATTTGCTACGCATCCTTATCCCAATTTCAAGAAGCCATTACCCATTACCGTGAAGCATTGACACTCTCTCGACAAGAGAATGGCGATTGGCGTATTGTATTTACATCAATGGTCAACTTGGGAAACATTTTTCGTCGACAGGGCAAAATGCGTGAGGCTGAGCAATTTTGCACAAATGCGTATCATCTGGCTAAGCAGGCCAATCATCTTGACAATCAAGCGGAAGCCTTAAGGGTTTTAGGCATAATCTTCGATGACGAAGCGCGCTTCGAGGAAGCTTTTGACGCTTATCAAGCTGAACTGGCTATTGTGCAAAAAGAGGGGGATTCTGTACGTATTGCAGAATGCTGGTTACGATTGGGAGTGGTTGAACAACATCGGGGGAATCTTCAGCAAGCTAATGTTTATTTTAGCGATGCTTTAAAACAGTTTCGTCTCAGCGGTGAGCGACGCAAACTGGCGGGGGCTTTAGGGAATTTAGCAATCAATCAGACTTATTTGCAAAATTTTGATGCGTCACAGGAGCTATTGGTTGAAGCTCGACAAGTATGGATGGATATCGGTGATCAAGCTAATTTAGGCAGCACCTATAGCAATTTGGGGTTAGCATATGCGAAAGAAAAGAAACATGCTGAAGCGCTTCAATTATTTGAACAATCATTAGAAATGAGTCGTTTGGTTGGGGAACGCCGAAGCGAAGGGATTGATTTAGGGAATTTAGGGACGACTTACTGTGGCTTAGGACAACTACAGCTTGCTCGTGATTATCTCGTTGACGCGCTTGAAATAGCTCAGGAAACAAATGACCGTCGGAATGAAGCGCGTTGGTATGGTTCCCTTGGTGTCACATTTGAGGCAGCGTCCTTGCCTGAACACGCCATGGATTGTTATCAACAAGCAATAACCATTTCTGAAGCAATTGGTGATCTTCAAACCGCTGCTGAAACAGCATGGAATCTGGTGTTACTTTATCGTGAACAGGGTAAAGAATCTCTAGCAACTGAGTTAAGTGAAACGAAGTTGCTCCTTAAAATAAAACCACGTTAGATACTTCGGAACGCTTAGGTGAAACGAAGTTCCTGTTTTGAATAAATCGACGGCTAAAAACTTCGTTTCCTCGAGGTTCCGAAGCTTTTATCTAACTTGGTTTTCAATTTAGAAACTTCGGAACACTTAATGGCTAAATGGGTGAAAATTAAAAAGCGCATCGAAATTAGAACATATCAAGAAGAAGAAAATCAAATGATGTCTAAGTGTAAAAGGTGATGACATTTTCAGCCCAATTTGTTGATTACTACCCTGATTATTTTTATCTCACTTACCATGCCAACGCAGATGAGGGCATGCAAAGCTGGATAAAGACATTTCAAGATGCTATAGGCAAACGCGAAACACAACGGTGTCGCGAGCTGCTCCAAATGGTCAAACGGCTCACGATTGCACCTGAATTTGAGCAGGTTGTTTACCACGCCGAAGGAATGCTGGCTGAGCAAAGGTCTGAGTATTCAGCAGCCATTAGTCTATTCCAACGCGCCCTTGAGATGAAAATTCCAAATGAACCAGCAGATAGTCATATCATTTTATTAGCTGATCTCGCACGCGTCTACCAAACTGTAGGAGAATATGAACAGGCTGAAAGCATCATCCAACAAGCACTGCAATTGATGCCCAACGGCCGTTTACATGCCACATCTATCACCCCAATTATTCAACTTATAAAAATTCAGTTTGACCGAGGTAATTGGGAGGCAGCCGGCGACCTGTTGGAGAAAGCCGCTGATATGGCAATCTCGCCAGAGGAAAAAGCCATATTGGCTGCCAATCGTGGCATTTGGCATTCGCTACGAGGCGAATGGACACCCTCTATCGAGCAATTTGGTCAGGCCATCAGCCAGTTTAAACAGCTTAATCTTCTAAATTCACTGGCAAGAACGCACAATCAGGTCGGCGTTGTCGCCTTAGAGCAAAGAGATTTTTTACTAGGTCGGCATCACCTCACGAAAGGGCTAGAGATCGCCCAAAAACTAGATGATTGGCAAACAATCAATCATCTACTTGGCAACTTTGCCCTGTTGCTGGCGGAAGAGGGAGAGGTTGAGCAGGCGATAGATGTTTGTACACAAGCGATTTTAAGCCTTGATGCGCTTGGTGACCGTTTTGCGCTCGCAACATTTTATCGGCTACGCGGCACGTTTTACCATGACATAACTTCCTACGAGCTTGCGTTAGCTGATCATCAGCAATGTTTACAGCTTGTTCAATCAATGGAGGTGCGTCCCAATATTGCCGCGACATATATCAACCTTGGCAATGTTTATCGTCGACTGGAACAGTTTCCAACTGCCCTAATACAATACGAATATGCATTAACTATTGCGGCTGAGATAGGTGATCATAAGTCGCTGGCAACGGCTTGGAACGGAATTGGCACCCTGCATGATTTAGAAAAGCAGTATGACTTAGCTGAAAAAGCGTATCAAAACGCTTTTGAGCAAGCTTATTTAGCGAATGCTGGGGACCTAGCCGCTTCAGCGGCGTTAGGTCTTAGCCTTAATGCTTTTGAAACATTGAGTTTTGATGTTTTGCATGCTCGGTTGGATCAAGCTGAAGAGCTTGCCACCATCGCAAATCGATATGATTTTCTGATGCAAATTTATTTAATTTGGAGCGATCTCGCATTTTTGAGTGAAAATGTGGAAGATGGCATTCAGGCAATCATCTCAGCCTGTCGCTATGCTACCCGGGACGGCCCAGTATCTGTAAAGATGGTGCAAGAGCATTTTGAATTTTATGAAGGATTGCTATCTAAAAGAGCGTACCAAGCAATGCGACTCGCTCTTCAACCAGCTATTCAGCATGAAGCGTTTTTCCAAAGCGAGGCATCTTGGAGACCTTGGCTGGCATCGCTGAATTAGGTAGTCGGAGAGGTGCCATTCTCTTGTGTGAGTTGCTGAATGGCCTGCTTTATTCGAGCCTCAGCGGGATGATCCTTCACAATTTCCATTGCTTGCTCCCAATGGGCCTGTGCGATTTGGGGTCTTTTTAGTTGCTGATTGATGAGGCCTAAAAGCAATTGAGCATCAGCAAACTGTTCATCGAGGCTTAGTGATTGAGCAAGCGCTGCGGATTCTGTCGCAAAAAGGATTGCGCCATCCCATCTTTCCATCTTGATTTGCAGTTTTGTCATAGTTAAGCTGGCAAGCATCAAGCCACGTTCGTCACCAATCTGACGCTTGAGCGCTAAGGCCTCACTTATGCTGGCAAAGCTTTTGGTAAATGCACCTTGAGCCAGGTAAAGTTGACCCAGATGATGTAGGCTAATAGTGCATCCATGTTGATCCCCTAATTGTTTATAAAGTGCTAACCCCTGCTCATGGGCCACTAGCGCCTGTTCATACTGTTCGGCTGAACGATAAGCACCACCTAAATTATCCAATGCGGTTGCCTGACGGCGTATATTTTCTGTCTCGTTTGCCAATTGTAACGCCTTGCTAAATTGCTCGATAGCTATTAACGGCCGTTCCTGTAGCTCATAAATGCGTCCTAAATTATTGAGGACCGAAATTTGACTACCAACATGATTCGCTTCTTTAAAAATATCAAAGCTAGTTTCATAACATTCAATCGCCTCTTCATAAGCACCAACATCAATCAGAAGTTCCCCCATCGTACCCAAGGTTACTCCCGCCGAAAAGATATCATTCAGGCTAAGAAAGATATTTAAACTTTGCTGTAATAATTCAACCGCTTCTTCCCAATTGCCCTGTGTTTGATAGAGAGACGCCAAATTTGTTTGAACATTCGCCAAGGAATGGCGCAGATCATGTTGCAGACAAAGTTGACGGGCGTATTGATATGTTTCAATTGCCTGTGCATATTGTTGATGTTCATCGTAATGTCCACCTAGGCTTAGCAAGAGTAAAACGTGTCCTTCATAATCAAAGGTTTGCTTAAAGAGCTGGTCAGCTTGTTGCCATTTTTGGCGCGCTTCTCTAGCATTTCCACCAGTGCTTTGCAGAGCACCTTCCGCCATCCGAACGTGGGCCATTCCACGCTTACCGTATTTTTTAACAACTGCTTCTTGTTTGAGAAGTTGAATTAAGCTATGAACATGTTTGACATTTTGCCTTTCAAGCGCATGCCTTAACTGCTGCCGCCAACGAATAAGCGCAAGTGGATCGTCACGTTCAATCATCAAGGCAATACGCTCAGAAAAGTATGGTTGCGCACTCATAGATCAATCTCATCCAACCAAGACCAATCGTCACCAGCCACTCGGATCATTAGATTTTCATCCCCGATATTCTTAATGAGGTCTAAGGCTTGTTTATAATGCGCCAGCATTTGCACTTGATCGTTTTGATCACGAAAGATAGCAGCTAAATTAAAATGCACACTTGCTCGATCAATTGGCAGGTTGCTCTTCTCAAATACAGCCAAACTTTCTATGAAGTAATTCATGGCTAATTGGAAATCATCTTCACATTTTGCTACTCTACCTAGGTTGACTTTAGCACGAGCCATGTCTACAGCTTCTTGAAGATTTAAACTCATTTCAAGGCTCAGTTGAAATAAGTCTTTAGCGACCGGATAATTGCCTTGATCAAAGTATAAATTTCCAAGCCCTACCAGCGTTCGGGCAACATTGTGTTGATCATCACACTGCTTACCCAATTGGAGTGCACTGTTAAACGCTTGATGCGCCGCCTCAATGTCTCCCTCTGCTTCTGCCAAAACCGCAAAATTGTGCCATGTGCTTGCCTCACTTTCCACATGTTGGATCGATTGGCTGATTTTGAGTGCTTTCTCTAAATGGGCTCGTGCATCTGAGTAACGATTGCGTTTGGTTAGGAAATTTCCAAAGTTACTATGTCCTGTCGCTTGACGTAGTGGTGCATTGAGTTGATAGCTCAACTCAATGGTTTGATTATAAAAGCTTTCCGCCTGTACCCATTGGCCCAGCGTTGTATAAATGACAGCTAACTCATTAGTTGAATAGGCTTGAAGATTGAGATTTTGATGGATAACGGCCGTTTCCAAAGCCTGATTTAAATACCCGATAGCTTCTTGAAACTCACCTTGTTGGTGAGCCAATGAACCGAGATTATGAAACAAGTGAGCAGTCGAATCCGCATCATCCATCCATTGAAACAAGGCCAATGCATGTTGATAAGAAGATGCAGCTAACTCAGAGTCACCACGCCTTTGTGCATTCATGGCCAAGTTGCTATAAGTTCGGGCCTCTAAATCCCGATCGTTTGTTTCTTCGGCAATCAATAACGCCTGCTCAAAACAGCTTTGAGCCGCCTCAAATTGAGCAACCTCAGAATACAACAAGCCAAGATTAAGAAGAATGCCGCTCACACCTGCATAATCGTTAAACTTTTGCAAAATGCCAAGCGCTTCTCGAAACGAGGTTTCGCTATCTGAATAGGCACTCTGTGCCCATTGAATCGTACCTAACTCTCTCAAAACCTCAGCCTCTTTATGAGGTAAATAAAGCTGGCGACAAAGCCGAAGGCTTTGAATTAGATGCTCGCTAGCCGTTGCATACTCACCAAGTCGCTGATAAAGGACGGCCCAGTTATGATGGGCGCTCTGTTCGCTGTGCAGGGCCGAGATGGCTTGACATTGGTTGATGCTTTGCCGATACGCATCATGCGCCTCTTCAAACCGGCTGAGATCAGCATAAATGTTTCCTAAATTAATCAATGCGTTGATAATGGCTGGCTGATCATTCACTTTCCTAAACTGGTCATAGGCAATTGAACAATAATTGAGAGCTTTCTGTAAGTTACCCAGTCGATACTGCATTTTGCCAAATAGATCTAGCACTCTAGCAATATCGTGTTCGCTACCTTCTTCTTCAAAAATCCTTTGTGCTTTTTCAAGGCATAGAGTCATTGACTCATAATCATGTTGCTCAAGACGTAATGAAGCCTCCTGCTCTAAAACGAGTGCCCGATGCCAATCCCCGAGAGGCCAGCGCTTAGCAATTTTAAGCAACGACTCACACTCCGGCAGCAGCCAAGCAACGAGGTACGCTTCAAAAGCAGCGGACCATTCACCCATACACGCCTGTCGATCAGTTTCGAAGAGCAAATTGAGTCGCTCCGTGAGATAGGTGAATTCCTCAGCCAACTTGTTTTCCAAAAACTTCGTCAGTTTCCTCTGCATTCAATACGCGATGACCGCTTAAATAAAGCAGAAGATTGGCATCTGAAAGAGTCTGTAAACCATTATAGCGATGCAAAATGCCGATGATTGCGACCAAGACGGGTCGATCACTAATTTGGATTTGGCGCTGATCTTGTTTCCAGCGGCTAAGCATTTCAGGCGACGTACCGAGCCCTTTGAGTTGAAGCTCTTTGGCAATTTGAGATTGGGTCAACGGCCGTTTGCCCGAAGGATCCATGGCGCTACTGATATGCACCTCAAGCTGTTGCCCAAAGGTGCGCCTCCGTGGGGTTGGCTGATGCTCAGTGGTGTCCATTGTGAGCACTGGCAAGTGAGTTAGCCCTGCCTTCTCAGCATAATAAGCCTGCAGTTTATTGTAGAGTCGATTATATTCAGCCGTGTCGCTGTGTTTTAACCGCACCGTCATCAACTCCCGAACCTTATCGTGAAACTTTAGCCCGCCTTTAAATCGCTCAACAAAAGAATGACGTCGCAACCTTTCATAAATTTTTCGGCTATCTGCCATCGAAATATCTAGAACAAGCGCAATGATTTCAGGATTAAACCAGCGGGCCACACACCCTTTTTCCAAAAAGGTTTGCACCTCTCGGACATTTTCTTCGCGTAAGATGCGGCGTAAAAGCTCTGAAGCGATCCGATCTTGGTCTGCAATATCTTCAAGCCCGTTTAATGCTTGCCAGCCTCCAGCTTGCTCTTTTAAGCTAACCGCTAAGACCAACAGCAATGGATAGCCTCCTGTTATTTTGATGATGTGCATCGCTGCGACCTCATCAACTAAACCATGATTACGCAAAAATTGACGCGCCTCATTAGGAGGCAGCTCTTTGAGCGATATGGATTGCAAATGCTGCTGCTGTTCACGCCAATCAAAGTTAATTTGCGGTAGGGCATTCCGACCAGCAATCACCAGTTTGACTTGGGCTGGGAGGTTAGGCACAAATTTTCGGCAGAACCAATCATCAAGCGATTCAATTTCTTCGTAGGTGTCAATAAGGATGGCCAACGGCCGTTTCGTGGTCAGGCTGCACGCCTCAAGATTGCTCAAAAACAGGTCGGTGAGCGTTTTTTCAGCCGAACGTACATACCGTTCAAGTTGATATCGATTGCCGATAATATCGCGGAGCGCTTCATTATCAGCTACCCCGAGTGATGACAAGATACGCAGCAAGGTAGGCATGTCGAGAGGCTGGCCAGTAATTTCATACATCACATCTAAGCCACCACCGAGCTGCTTAATCTCCTCAATAGCCAAATATTGTTGATACGCCTCCTGGAATGGGGTGAGATGAGTCGCGATTGTGGGTTCAGCTGCCAAACTTTGGGAGATTCGCTCCAGTAAATCAAGCACAGTTAAGGGATTTTCCTCTTTCTCCCGATTCCCATCCGCACTCGCAAGAATCCAATTTTCTTGTTGGGCATAGGTCTGCATCGTTTGACCTACGGCCGTTTTGCCAATACCGCCAGGGCCATAGATATTAAGCAAGGAGTGCGTTGTTTGCCCCGTTGCCAGCTTGATAAATTGATCCAATTCAGCCTGTCTACCAATAATTTGAGACGTCATAAGGTTTTTCACTTGACTATATAGGTTTGCCAAAAGTGGCAACACAATTTGCCAAACCTGTCATCGAGCTGTGCCATCTGAAATCTTACTATGAGTTCACTGTTAATTGAAATGCATTTCCCAATGCGAATTAGCAGGAGCTCCTGCCTTCGCCCCACGGAGGCACCATGGGATTCACGACCGCACGTTACGGTGGTCCAGATGACGACGCCGATATTCCCGGCGACGACAAAGAATAACTACCTCACCTAGCTCATAAAGGCAGGGCGCTTGGCCAGCGCCTTGCTATTAACCACCATTATCACCCCTTAAGAGCAAATCCAGCTTCATTTCTATCTCTTTTATCATGCCCTGCAAATAATAATCTTTCGAATAAGGTCGAGCCAGCGTCCGTACCTCTTCATAAATCTGCGCAGCCTGCTTTGAACGTCTTCGCTCGAAAAATGTATCTCCTAGCACTTTGAGACTGGTGGCCAAACGGCCGTTATCCTCAAGCAATCGCCAAATGTCAGCGGCTTGACGAACGGCCGTTTCCCCTTTGCCAAAATATCCTTGTAGCACAAACGCCTCAGCCCGATTATGCAAAGCCAACCCGCTGTATAAATATAACCCAGCCTGCTGAAGCTGTTTTATATCAAAACGCTCTAAGAGAGCGAGCGCTTGTTCTGTTTCCCCTTGAGCCATTAGCAGCCGCACTTGGGCCAGCCAAAGCGTATAGTGCAAGGTTGTGGGGACTGCTGGCAACAATGTTTCCGCTTTAGAGAGCTGTTGTCTGGCTTCAAGAAACGCACCCTGCTCCCGCAGAACGTTGCCAAGGTTGATTAAAATTCGGCCGTGGACCAAGTCTGAAACGTCTGAGCTTAGCTGATCTAAGCTCTTTTGGAAATACCCCTTTGCTTCTTCAAATGCACCTTGATGACGAGAAATGGTACCAAGCAAATTGAAAATCCTCATAGCTTCTTCTGGTTGAGAATGCGTAAATCGCCTAAAGGCTGCCTCAGCATAATGAGCTGCTTCCGCATAGCGAGCGGCGCGTCGGTGAGCAATAGCTATATTGTAATCAACACGCGCCAGTAGTTGTGCATCAGACACAGCTTCTGCATGCTGTGCTGCTTGCTTATGTGTGAAAATAGCCACATCAAATTGCTGCTGTTCACGATAAAGCGACCCCAACTGATTGAGCCGCACTGCACGCTGCCTCTCATCAAGCCATGAAACTACTGTTAAGGCTTCATGAATAGGCAGCCATTGATTACCAAACCCCCGCTGCCCCACAAAACGATAAAGTAGTCCAGCCAGTTTATACACCATTTGTTGCAGGTCAGGGTGATCGTCTGCCAATTCTAAGCTAAACTGCACCGCCTGAAAGAGGTTGTGTCGATCGTGCTCCAGCAAGTGCCACTCGGCTGGAGCAAGCACCTCAAAGCGATGCTGCCAATACTGCATCACGGCCAGGGCATTTTCGTGAAGCAGCGCTGAGTGGCTACGCACAAATTGACGGGTTAAATGATGAATGCTGTACCAAAAGGTATCGGGGGAACCGTGCGCCACCAAGAGTCCAAATTGGTCTGCCTCTTCAACGGCCGTCCAAATCTGCGCATCGCTAAATGACCCCGCAACCCGCAGCATCTCTTCACTGACCCCCGTCGCCGCCACAAAACAAAGGGTTTGCAATAATCGCTGCGTATCAGCCGATAGGGATGCCCAAATCTCAGCATAGATGGTATCGAAGTGGCGCTCAATCATCCCTTCTTGTGCTTGCTCAAACGCAGTGAGAATTCGGTGAATGGGCCATTTACGCGAATAAGTCGCCAAAAGCTGTAGAGTTTCAGGATGTCCACCAAGCTGTTCATAAACGGCTTGGCAATGGTCCGCTGTCAATGCGGGGTTGCGCATTTGGAGCAATGTTTGGGCATCGGCCGCATTCAGTTCGAGGATAGGGACAACATCAATGTTTTCCAACGCTTCAACAGATGGGGCGAGGCGGCTGGTAAACAGAACACGTGTGGGAGGCGGCAGTTGATTGATCACTGCGAGAGCGTCGGATAGGTCAGCCGCCGTTTGCAAACCATCTATCACAATGAGACAGGGATGCTGTTGAAGAGCCACGTTTAACTGGTAAAGTTGCACCTTGAACGCCAGAGGAGTAGTGCCGTTCACCTTCAGTTTTCCCCCGACAAAAT
>JBCCFD010000188.1:0-13910 GCA_039029915.1 Chloroflexota bacterium | reverse complement strand
CTAATGTTTCCTGAGGTACAGAGGCTCCTGTTTTTTCAAACGTTTCCCAACCCGCTTCGGCAAACACGACCCCCAAGTCAGGCAGAACGGTCTGCAGCACGGCTACGGCAACTGGGATCACTTCCTGACCAATCCCATCTCCCGGTATTACACATAATTTTTTCATACTGACGTATCACTTTTGGCTAAGTTACTAATTGAGATCTCACGACTCGCCCGGAAAACGGCCGTTTTCGCGAACAAATCTCACAATCCCACCCGCCGCAATAGTTTCTCGAGCAAAGTCTGGGAGCGCCGGTAGCGCATACGACCCCGTTGCCGTTAGCAAAAGATTGTCTTCAAATATAAGCGTGACTTCATCCCCTTGGCCCAAGGCGGCCACTACGTTTGGTGCAACATATAGCGGAATCCCTAAATTAATCGCATTACGAAAGAAGATTCTGGCAAAGCTATTGGCAATGATGCCGCCTATTTGACGTCGTTTCAGAGCTAAGGGGGCGTATTCACGGCTTGAGCCACAGCCAAAATTATCGGTAGCCACAATAATGTCACCCGGCTGAGCGTTTTTGTTAAAGTCAGGGTGCGCCTCTATAAAGGCAGCATTTCCAACATCATCATTCGGCCGCATGTAGGGAGCATACCGCCCCGGCACAATCTGATCGGTATCAATATCTGATCCAAATTTCCATACTTTAGACATAGCAAAAATTCCTTTTCAATGCAGGGTACAAGGAACAGGGTTGCAGGTGACAGGCAGTGAATCACAAATTACAAGTTGTCCACCTGATACCTGACACCTGATACCTGACACCTATATCCCTCTTGGGTCTGAAATACGGCCGTTTAAGGCTGTCGCCGCCGCTACTGCTGGAGACGCAAGATAAATTTGGGAAGTGGGATGCCCCATTCGCCCTTTAAAATTCCGATTCCCCGTTGAGAGGCAAACATCATTTTCGCCAAGCGTGCCTTGATGCCGGCCCATACAAGCGCCGCATCCCGGCGTGGTCAACGTCACCCCAGATTGCAAGAGCGTAGTCATTGTGCCATCGTCAATGGCCCTTTGGAGTTCAAGTCGAGAGGCAGGCGTGACCAACATGCGTGAGGCTAACGGTCTACCTTGGAGCACTTCAGCTGCGGCCCGCATATCTTCATAACGGCCGTTTGTACACGTCCCCAAAAAAACCACATCCACCTGCCTCCCTGCGATCTCCGACAAATCCACCACATCATCAACCGAATGAGGAATCGCCACCTGCGGTTCTAGCTCATCTAAATCGATCGTGAGGGTTTGCGAATAAGCGGCGTTTTCATCTACAAAAAGCCACGGCGGCACGTCAAACTGCTCGGCCACTATGCCGTTAGGTGGGAAAAGGCCCGCTTTGGCTCCCAGCTCAATGGCCATCGAGCTAATTGTTTGCCGTTCGTTAAGCGCCATCCATTCTAAGCCGTGGTATTCGACAGCAGCGTAGGTGGCTCCCCCAATGCCTAATTCACGACAGAGTTTTAGCGCTAAATCTTTCGCATCCACACCGGGACGAAAACGGCCGTTGACCTGCACCCGAATCGTCTCCGGCACACGCATCCACGCTTTGCCCGTTGCCCAGCTCAAGGCAATGTCCGTTGACCCCATTCCGGTGCCAAAGGCGGCTACCGCCCCATAGCTTGTTGAGTGGGAATCAGAGCCAATAATAATCCGTCCGGGTTGAGCGAGGCGCTCCTCAACAAGCACTTGATGACAAATGCCTCGCCCTACTTCAAAAAGCCGGATACCTTGTTCACGCGCAAATTTGCGAATAAAGTTTTGATTATCGGCCGTGCCCACAGTCGAAGCTGGGGCGACGTGATCAAAGACGCACACAATCTGGTCAGGATTATGCACCTTTTCAACGCGAAGCTGATTTTTCAGAATGCGAATAATTCCGGGCGTCAAGCTATCGTGCCCCATCGACACATCCGGTTCAACGACCACCATCTCACCCTCAGACACAGGGCGACCAATGGCGTGTGAAAAAATTTGTTCAGTTAATGTTTGTCCCATTTTTACTCCTAGAAAGTAGATCAGTTGGATGGCAAGATTGTGCATGTCACACCTGACACCACCTTACACGCGCTCGACTATGCGTTCCTCGTTGCTCGTGGTCGCTTCATAAATCCGTCTATCAATATCTTCAAGGGTTAACGATCCGCTATCAGCGGCGCTTTTGATTTGTTCAGTCAACTGTTGGATTTGCAGATCAGACAGCGTCAGGTTGAGCTGTTGGACTCGATTTTTGATAGCATTCCACCCTGTGAGCCGGTGCGCCACGTGGATATAGCGACTTAATCCAAAATCTTCGGGGTTTAAAATTTCATAGGTTTCAGGATTATTTAGAACGGCTTTGGCGTGGATACCGGCTTTGTGTGTAAATGCAGAAAATCCGGTGATGTAATTATTAAACGGTACTGAAATATCCACTAAATCAGCCACGATGTGATCGATATCGTGCAACAAAGTCAGGTTATATTTTTCAACGACCGTTCGATCGGTGGCATACAGCCTGGCAATAAGACCGCCCAAAGGGGTGATGCCGTTCCGTTCACCAATGCCCAACACACTCGTGTCAATATGGGTTGCTCCTCCTTCAAGCGCCGCATAGGCGTTGGCAATCGCACAGCCTGAATCATTGTGTCCATGAAATTCGATATCGGCCGAAATGCGGCTCCTAAGCTGGCTCACTAACTCGAAAATCTGCTGCGGTGTGCCAACACCAACCGTGTCTGCAATCCCCACCCGATCAACGCCTAGGGCGTCAACCGCTTCATAAACACGGAAGAGGTCTCCATTCTCACTGCGCAGAGAATCTTCAGTGCTGAAGCGAACTTCTACAGCTTGCGCCTGTAAGTAGCTAACCACCTCTTGCGCACGCTCAATGATTTGGTCAACGGTTAACCCGTGACCAAAATCTCGCAGGTAGGATGAGGTGCCAATAACAACATCTACCCCATCTACCCCCGTATCAACAGCTCGCTTGGCATCATCCATGTGACAGCGAGTGTGCGTTAGAATTTTGGCCTTTAGCCCCAGTCCGGCAATGATGCGGCAATCTGCCTCGCTTTGAGGGGAGGCACGTGGAGAGGTTAACTCCAGATATTCCACCCCAAATAGATCCAGCATTTGGGCGATACGAATTTTTTGGGCGGTTGTGAAGAAGGCATTGACAAATTGCTCTCCCTCACGCAAGGTTGACTCAATAATTGAAAAGTGTTGGATGCTCAATAGTTTCTCCTGTGTAAATAGCTAGTCAGCTAGTCCGCTTTCATTGATCGCGGTGTGGCTATGGCATGCTGCCCATAGAAAATAAAAAGAGCTAACCCGTTTTCCTGGTCAGCTCTTTTTGCTTACTGTGTCTTATGTCTCAGTGGCAAGCTAAATAAACCAGAAAAACGGCCGTTTTCTACTCTTCTTGCTCTTCTTGATGGTGATGGCTTGATAAGATTTCATAGTCAAAGTCAAAATAAAAAAAAGCCCAACCGTATCTGGTTGGGCTTTGTGTGCAATTTATCGAAAGACAGCAGTCACTAACCAGACATAGGATTGGCAGTTGGCTTTTGCTTCTTATTCTTTCGGGTGTTTGATAATTTAATCACGGGCAGAAGTGTATAGTGAACCGATTTTTTGCGCAAACCGATAAATTATCCAAATTTTTTGGGTATTTTTTGTAGAAGATAGATAAATCACAAATTTTTCATTAAGAGCTTGGGATGGTGCCGATAGTAACCATGTACGTTTGGAGGCATAAAAAACGGCCGTTTTCGATCGCTTGACGCAAATAGTCAGACCATTTTTGAGCTTCTGCTTCTGTTACGACGTTCATTTTATTTGCATACCAAATCTCATCAAGATAAGGTGCGCTTGCTTTCTTTTCTTCGTAATTCGTATAAACGGCCGTTAATGGTACAACTTGAACATTAACCAAGCCAGCCTCTTTAAACATTCGATATAGCTGATGGCCAATACTGCCTTGCACCATCTGCTGGCTTCGAAACTGGATAAAGCGATTATTGATGTCGGTGAAGGGTGTATCAATAATAAGTGAATCATGGTCTGGATCGGACACAACAATCTGTCCACCCCGTTTAGTAACTCTGATTAGTTCGCTCAAGGCTGACTGGGGATTTGTCAGATGTTGGAAAGTTTTGTCAGAGCGGCTACGGTCGAAAAAACGATCTTTGAATGGCAGCTCATAAATTGAAGCTTGTTTGAACTCAATAGGCATGTTTGTATTTTGGGACCGTTTTGAAGCAACTTCTACCATTTTTTGGCTAGAATCAATACCAACTATCCGCCCTTTGTGACCAACGCATTCGGCCATTTTGAACGCATCGACCCCTGTGCCACAACCTGCATCCAGCACATAATGCCCTTTTTGAACATCTAATAAAGTTAGAACTTTATTTTTTTGCCTGACTAAGGTTTGGTCATCTTGATATTGAGTATCTAAACAACGGACATATCGCTCAGCATTGCCCGTCCGATCAACATCATTAAATCCGTTGCGAGCATCTTTGTTTGACATAAATCATCCCTTAGGTGAACATAAAGTTTGTATGAGTCTGGGAATATCCATCAATTTTTCACAAACAGCATCGGCTTCAAGAGGGTGAGTAGACCGTTTGTTTTGCTTCCAAATGGCTTTCAGGCCCACATTTTTAGCTCCTTGAATATCAGCAACTGGATTGTCACCTACCATGACAGCATTAACGGCCGTTACCCCCAACCTCAACAACGCTCGCTCAAAAATAGCGGGGTCAGGCTTGCGCACCCCTTCTTTTTCGGACACCAAAATCACATCAAAAAACGGCTCGATGTTGAGCGCCTGGATGTTTTTGAGCTGGAAAGGAAAACGGCCGTTTGTAATCACCCCCAGCTTGTAACCATCAGACTGAAGCTGAGTCAACATCACGTGCAAATCATCATACCCTATCGCACTATTGTGGAAGCTATTGACATAATCATCAAGTAGGATTTGCCACTCCACATGGTTAATCTGGAATTCAGCCGCCAATACCTGATAAACTTGCCCTTTCCACACCATGCCGTTCTGGTCTAAACTGACAAACCTTTCGATAAGTTGAGCCTGATTGAGGTTAGGCAATAAACGGCCGTGTTGCCCGACTAAGAACGCACGCAGTGATGCATCTCTATCGAGCAAAGTTTGATCAAGATCAAAAACAACGGCTTTCATCAAAACCTTACTTCTCCCTATGGTGCAATATTCCCAATCGTGACGGTTGCCTTACAAACAAGTTTTTGTTCACCTTTTGGAAAAGCAAAAATTTCTGACTCAACAATTGAGAAAAGCCGTCCAGGTTTCAACACCTTTGCCTCACACACAAGCTGTTCACCCGTTGCCGCGCGCAGAAGATTAATTTTAAATTCGATGGTTAATACGTTCACCCCTTCCGGCACCAGCGTGTAAGCAGCCACACCCGCCGTGTTGTCTGCCATCGTTGACAGCACACCAGCGTGAATTACCCCACTGTGTTGAAAATGTTTTGGTTCAATAGCTAGGCTGGTCTTACACCATCCTGGCCCGCATGCTTGATACTGCACACCTACATCATTGATAAACGGTGAGCCAGCAAATATTTTTTCGACCTCTTGCCGATAATTTGGATTTTGAATTTTCATAGTCTATTCCGAAAAATGCACGGTGCTCTGTCGCTCACGATTAACAAGGAGTTTGGTTACATCAGGTCGGGAGTAGTGTCCTGAAGGATCAAAGTTTTGCCGCTCTTCAAGCACCATTTGATTATCAATCGTGGCCACGAGTAGACTCTCTTCATCGACAACGGGTTCAACGACCCAGCTGCCGTCAGGTGCCGCAATGCAGGACCCCCCATTGGCCAAAGTCGATTTGCTTTTTTTCAAGATGGCCTCAACGTGTGGCGTATCCTTTGGAAAATCTTTTTTCCGCATATACCCTGAGGCTGAGATAACGTACGAGCGGCTTTCAAGCGCCACAAACCGCGTAATGTCTCGGGTATTATGAGCCCCACCGGGCCACACAGCTACGTGCAAATCTTCGCCCAGCCCATAGAGGGTGGCTCGCGGCAAGGGCATCCAATTTTCCCAGCAGTTAAGTCCCCCAACGGTGAAATCGCCGAGCGGATGCACCTTTAGGCCGTGACCATCACCGGGCGACCAAGTCAGTCGCTCTTCATAAGTTGGCATCAGCTTGCGATGTACCGATTGAATTATCCCCTGTGCATCAATGTAAACGAGCGAGGCGTATAAACTGTGTCCCCCTCGATTTAACGGCCGTTCAATGCAGCCTAAATAAATGGCCATCTTGGTCTGTTTAGCCGCCGCACAAATACTGTCCAAATGTCCAGCCTCAATTTGAACCCCATTTGCCAAGTAATGAGCATGAATCTCTTTTTGGACCGGTGAATTGAACGTAGCACCATTCGTCAGCTCAATCCAAAACGGGTAGCCGGGTAATAGGGCCTCACCAAAAGCAAGGAGCTGAACGCCTTTTTCCTGAGCTTGATGAATATAGTCAATGATTTTAACGGCCGTTTTTTCTCGATTTAGCCACACGGGTGCAATCTGAGCTACACCAACTGTTAGCTGTTTCGTGGTTTTAGTTAACATAAATAAAAATCACTCCTCTGCTTTTTCAACATGATTAATGGTAACGACAAGACCCTATTCCCGACAAAATTTGGGCCACACAGGGTAGGATAAGGAAAAATCAACCAGTCCAAGTGGAGAACAAAAAGTATCTTGAAATAAAACATCTTCGTCTAAGTTTTTGTTCTCCTGAAAGTAATTTTCATCGCCCAATTTTTTATTTAAGATATTTGTTGAAAATTACATAAATGGGCACAACAACCAAAATATGAGAAAATGAAAATAACGCAATTCTCAACGTTGTTTCATCTTAGAAGACAAAAAGATCTTTATAGTTTATCGTTTCTTAAGGTTTGATGTAAGCGCACTCGTAAGCTGTTATCTGTAAGATCGCCACCAACATCATCTATGGGTCTCTCGGCCTATAGTCATGTTATTCCAGAATCGTTTAACTTTTCAATATCACATAAATTTAAATGATTTTATGGAGCAGGTTGGTAAATCGAAGGAATGACCTTGAGATAGATTTAGGCAAAACCCACGTATCGCCTTGGGTGCACAAAATTTATCAATGCAATATGCAATTTCCTTGGCGTGATTTATCAGGGTCGGGAAGACACAAAGATCAACGAACGCCCACAACGATGCATGGAGGTATCTCATAGTGAACTCTGGGTCTCAGTCAAAAAAGGAAAACCGCACCGTTATTATTGGTGGGGGGCCGGCCGGTTTAACCGCCGCCTATGAACTGCTTCGTCACGGTATCAAGCCAATTGTTCTTGAAAAGTTAGATAAAGTTGGCGGCATTGCCCGCACCGAAAATTACAAAGGCTACCATTTTGACATGGGGGGGCACCGTTTCTTTACAAAGTCTGAAGAGGTTCAGCAGTTTTGGGATGAAATATTAGGAGATGATTTTCTCGTTCGCCCTCGGCTTTCCCGCATTTTTTATAAAAATAAATATTTCAACTATCCGCTTAAACCTTTAAATGCCCTGCTGGGCTTAGGCCCTTTTGAGGGCTTTTTAATTGGTATGAGCTACATTCGGTGGCAGCTATTTCCCTACAAAGAAGAAGAAACTTTTGAGCAGTGGGTTACCAATCGGTTTGGCAAACGTCTTTTTGAAACGTTTTTTAAATCGTACACTGAAAAGGTTTGGGGGATTAAATGTTCTGAATTGAAGGCTGAATGGGCCGCTCAGCGTATTAAGGATTTGTCGCTTAAAACGGCCGTTCTAAATATGTTCTTCAAACCCCAAAATGTGATCAAAACGCTCATCGAAGAGTTTCACTATCCGCGTAAAGGGCCGGGCCTGCTGTGGACAACTGTCCAAGAAAAGATCGAACAAAAGGGAGGCATGGTCTGTTTAGAGTCAGACGTGGTTTCGATTCAGCGCGAAGGTAATCGGGTGACAGGCGTTGAAATGAGGCAAAACGGCCGTTATTCTCACATCCAAGCCGACACCTTCATTTCCAGCATGCCGCTCCCACTGTTCCTCAAAGGGCTCAATCCACCCGCACCGCCAGAAATTCAAGACGCCGCCAGCAAACTGAAGCATCGCGACTTCCTGACTGTTTGCCTCATGGTTGATCAAAAAGAGCTATTTCCTGACAACTGGATCTACATCCACGATCCGTCTGTTCATGTGGGCCGCATACAGAACTTCAAGAATTGGAGCCCAGAAATGGTTCCCGATCAAAACATGAGCAGTTTAGGGCTCGAATATTTTTGCAATGAAGGGGATGAACTGTGGTCGATGCCGGACAAGGACCTCATTGCCCTTGCTAAAAAAGAGTTAGCTCAAATTGGTTTAGCCTCTGAGAACAATATCACCGATGGTTGTGTTTATCGTGTTGAAAAAACATACCCAATTTATGATGAGGGGTATGCCCAATCGTTAGAAACGATAAAAAATTATGTCAACTCTTTCGAGAATTTTCAAACCATCGGGCGGAATGGGCTACACCGCTACAACAATCAAGACCACGCCATGCTAACCGGCATGTACGCGATTCGTAACCTGCTATTTCAGGAAGATCATAACCTCTGGCTCATTAATGCTGAAGATGATTATCTTGAAGAGGTTAGTGCGGATAAACCTGTTCACACAGAAGACGTTGTTGAAGCTGTTAAAGGCTCTTTAGGGCATGTTTTCCCCAAATTAGATCCATTGGCCTTAGGCATCTCACTAGGGGCGGTGGTCGCAATTGGGTTGGCAATTCTAACATTGATTGTCGTACCGCAGGGGGAAAGCATGGTGGCCGACTATTTGGCGTTGATCAACCAGTTTTTTCCTGGATACAGCGTCACGATTCGGGGAAGCTTACTGGGGGCGGCCTATGGCTATTTAGTGGGTTTTATTATTGGCTGGTTATTTGCGTTCTTACGCAATGCGGCAACGGCCGTTTACATCACCAGCAACTTCCGCTCAGCCCAATCAAGCGCGCTCAGGCAGTTTTTTGACTATATCTGAGTAATAATCGCTTTTCATTCTCCCACAATCAGGGCAGCAGTTCCTACAGGCAACCTATTTCTGTTAAAATAGCTTTGCACAATATGACCGAGCAATCTGATTTAGAAAAAATTGTCCTCACCCGCCTCATTCGTCTAAACGCTGTGGTTTCTGGCATCGTGACGGGCCTTATTTCTGGGGGTGGACTCTTCGTGGCAACCCTTTGGCTTGTTATCAAAGGGGGCGAAGTTGTTGGGCCTCATCTCGCCCTATTAGGCCAATTCTTTGTCGGCTACAGCGTGACGGTCTGGGGGAGCGTTATTGGTTTTCTGTATGGTTTTCTAACGGGCTTTATTGTCGGTTTTGCGGTCGCCATACTTTATAACTGGTTATTACGGATCAAGCGAGATACATGACCTCTTTATGCTGGTATCAATAGTTATTCCGGTTCACAATGCCCAATCACACCTGCCTCATTGCCTAAATGCCATTCAACAAACCCATTATCCAAACTGGGAATGCATACTGGTAGATGATGGGTCCACGGACAATAGCGTTGATATCATTCAACAACATGACAAGCTCCAGCTGATTGCGACAGATTCACAAAGTGGTCCTGCTTTAGCAAGAAATCTTGGGGCACAAAAAGCGGCAGGGGAGCTCCTTTTATTTATCGACGCGGATGTGATGGTTCAACCGGGCACAGTGGGGCACGCCGTTGCCACAATGCAGGCCAACCCACAGCTAGCCGCATGCTTTGGTTCCTACGACGACAATCCAAGCGAACAGAATTTGCTCTCTCAATACCGAAATCTACAGCATCATTACGTCCATCAAACATCGGAAAACGATGCCAGCACCTTTTGGAGCGGGTGCGGCATGATTCGAGCCCACATCTTTGAAGAGTTAGGTGGATTTAACACCCTAACACCTGGAAGACCAAGTATTGAGGATATCGAATTGGGACAGCGTCTTAAGCAGGCGGGCTATTCAATTCAACTGGAAAAGCTGCTTCTTGTTAAGCATCTCAAGCATTGGACGCTGGGCACGGTTCTTCAAACTGATATCCGCGACCGCGCTTGGCCTTGGACAAGACTTATTGTGCAGGAAGGGAATATTCCCAATGACCTTAATTTACAAATTTCGCAAAGGCTGAGCACATTAGCCCTCTTTGCAGGGGTTCTTCTTCTCTTACTGGGGGTTTTGCAACCCTACATCTGGCTTGGCTTATTCCCAATTATGGGTATCTTGTTTTGGCTTAACCGACCATTTTATACATTTTTGCAAGAGAAAAGAGGGGTTGGGTTTTTGCTACGCGCTGTTTGGATTCATTGGCTTTATTTTTTGTACAGTGGGCTCACATTCGGGGTGGGTGTCATCTACTGGGGTGCTTTTCGTCGCGAATTTCTTTCCAAATAGGATTGTTAAAGTATAAAATTCGTATGCTTTTTGAGTAGCCAATGAACATCTTTGGCAGTATGCTTCTGGAAGCAATCTGGGTAAAGGAGAGGACGTCAGCTGAACTCGATTTCAGTAAGAGCATTCTGTTTGCCCAGTAATTGGCAGATTTTGAAGCCGGCTTTGTCCACAAGCTTTCTGTCAATGACATAACTATCGGAGCAATCAATGGGAAAGTTGAACACGCTCAGAGACAAAATTTTGTCTCTGGTCCAAGAGTATTACGAAGAAGCCTATCAGGATGTCCCCTTCATTCCGGGAGAAACGGCCGTTCCTGTTTCAGGTCGCGTGTTTGATGAAGACGAAATGCAGCATCTCGTTGATGCCTCACTTGATTTTTGGCTGACAACGGGCCGTTTCGCAGACCAGTTTGAAAAAGAGTTTGCCCAGTTGATGGGTGTGCGTCACGCCCTGTTGTGCAATTCTGGCTCGTCTGCCAATCTGTTAGCACTTTCTGCGCTCACCTCCCCTAAGCTCGGAGACCGACAGCTTAAACCGGGTGATGAAGTCATTACGGTGGCGGCTGGCTTCCCAACCACCATCAATCCGATTATTCAAAACCAGCTCAGACCCGTCTTTTTAGATGTTGAGCTGGACACATACAACATGGACACCGCTTATCTGGAAGAGGCGCTCTCACCACAGTCAAAAGCGATCATGATTGCTCATACGCTAGGCAACCCTTTTGATTTAGACACGATTATGGCGTTTGCCAACAAGCATAATTTGTGGCTTGTTGAGGACAATTGCGATGCTGTCGGCGCCAAATATAACGGCCGTTTAACTGGCTCTTTTGGGCACGTCGCTACCGTTAGCTTTTATCCGGCTCACCACATCACAATGGGTGAAGGGGGCTGTGTGCTGACAAACCGACCCAGTTTAAAAAAGCTTGTAGAATCGTTTCGAGACTGGGGGCGGGACTGCTGGTGCCCGCCCGGCGTGGCAGACACCTGCGGCAAGCGTTTTGAATGGTCGCTTGGTGATTTACCATATGGTTACGATCACAAATATACCTATTCGCACATTGGCTACAATCTAAAAATGACGGATATGCAGGCGGCTGTTGGGGTGGCCCAGCTTAAAAAGCTACCCCACTTTATTAAAAAGCGGCAGGAGAACTTTGCTCGCTTGTACGAAGGATTACGGCCGTATCAAGAACACCTCCTCCTGCCACAGGCCTCGCCCAATAGCGAACCCAGCTGGTTTGGCTTTCTGATTACGGTTCGTCCTGAAGCCCCCTTTAGCCGAAATGAGCTAATTCACCATTTGGAAAGCAACAAAATCGCCACCCGCCTGTTGTTCAGTGGCAACATCACCCGTCAGCCCGCCTATCAAAATCTTGATTATCGCGTCGTTGGCGATCTAACCAACAGCGACATCATCATGAACCAAACCTTCTGGATCGGTGTCTATCCGCGACTCACAAACGAAATGATCGATTATGTGATTGAGACTTTTGGGGAGTTTTTTGAGAAGCTGTAGGGGTAAGTTGCAGGTGGCAAAGTTGCAAGGTGGCAAAGTTGCAGGGCCGCATGATCTCATTATTGACCTCAACAGATGCCTCCCTCCACACTCTGTCCTCTAGCTCCACTTTCCAGCTCTAGCGCCTAAGCAAACTCACCCGCACAATTTCCTCCAGCACAATCTCCTTGTCGGGCGTTGGCACCTGGAGTCTGGATTCGATTTGCATGGCGACTTGTTCATCAATTCGGGCGCCTCGCCATTCGGAGGCTAAATGACTTTTGAGATCATCAATATTGTCAAAGTAGGTGATGAAGGCAAAGATTTCTTGCTGTTGCAAATGGAAGAGATTCAAAGAAACGGCCGTTTCTAAAGCCGCACGCGATTCATCATACGTCACATAATCGCTGTCTTCTATCACCCACCCCACCACAAACGTCTCGTCTTCGATTCGTAGAGAGATGGGAGGTGGCTCACCAACTGGCTGAATATCAATCAAACGGCCGTTTTTGTTCAATAGCTGTTGACATTTCTGCAGAGCATGCCCCATGCCCTCGGTGCCCATTCATCACAACGACCAAGAAAGGAGGATTAAATCATATGGATTGGCAGGCTGAAATTTCTCTAAATCAGTCGCGTGATAGTGAACAGCACCCCCGTCTGCCCAAGAAATCGCCTTAGCTATTTTTTCTTCATCAGGATCAATGGCATCAAGATAGTCGACAAGGGGCGCTAGTTTGCGCGTAATGCGGCCGTTGCCACACCCCACCTCTAACATCCGCTTCCCCTCAAAACCACCAGAGAAGCGGCGTATAATTTCCAGTTCGGGATCGTTTTTGTCGTACCTCATGATGGGGGCAAGGGATTGGAAGCAGGTGGCAGGTCACAAACAACACTTACCAATTACCAAATTACCCAATCTACCAATTGCCCAATAACCAATCTCCCCATTATCCTTTCTTCTTCCCCTGATACCGGCGGCGATTTCGTTTCTTTTTACCAGATTGCTTTTGGGGCTGCTGCGGCTTGTCCATCCCGGGAAGCTGCGGCGGCGCGTGCAGGGATTGCTGATAGTAATCATCGAGAAGCATGGCTATTAATGAAATACCATGCTCATCATCAATCAGCTCTTTCACGGCCGGTACAAACCGCTGCATTCTTTCAACCTGCAGGCTGTCTCGATCCATAAGCTGGGTTTCTAGCCGCACCGTTGTGCGCTCTGCCACGATTTGAGCCACGTCCTCATCGGTGGGAGACGGCCGTTCTTCGAACTCAATGCTATATCGTTTACCAATGCGCTGAATCAGCGTTTCATCCATAAACTCGCCAATCAATGAGATTGCTGTGCCTGTCGCACCAGCCCGCCCGGTGCGCCCAGCCCGGTGGATATACACTTCAGGATCTTCGGGCACTTCATATTGAAACACGTGGGACAAATCAGAAATGTCGATACCGCGGGCGGCGACGTCTGTGGCAACCAAAAAGCGCAGGTGGCCTTGGCGAAGTTTTTGCATGACGCGTTCCCGATTGCGCTGGTCCAAATCTCCGCTTAGCTCATCCGCATTGTAGCCAAATCGCTGCAGCACCACGGCGACATAATGCGTCCGCTGCTTGGTGTTACAAAAGATAATGGCTGAATCTGGGTTTTCCATCTCGATCAGGCGCACCAAAGCTCGATCTTTGCCCATCGGGTCAACCACCACAATTTGGTGATTGGTTTCCGCCACGTGCACGCTGTCTTGGCTAAGGCTCAAAAACTCTGGTTCGTGCATGAACTGCCGCGCTAGACTGCGCACCGTTTGCGGGAAGGTGGCCGAATACATGCAGGTGTACAGCTTTTGGGGCAAATACTGCTGCAGTCGGCGCATATCGGGATAGAACCCCATACTCAACATCCGGTCTGCCTCATCAAATACTAAAATT
>JBCCFD010000187.1:0-13958 GCA_039029915.1 Chloroflexota bacterium | reverse complement strand
TTTTCTGCTGGTGAGATCGCTTCATCAAATGAGGTGCGCACCCACTGCACATCCTCAGCCGCAAAGCCTAGCTCGCTCGCTAATGCGTAAACGACAGCACTTTCAAACCCCTCACCACTGCTAGGATCATCATCCAACATCCACGGTGGGAAGACGGGCTCACCCGTTGCGACGGTGAGCTTGCCTGCTTCATGAAGGGCCAGGTTCTCGACGCCACACACTTCACCTGTGGCATCCCCACTAGCTGCTTCGCTACTGTCTGGAGCATCTGCGCCGCCGCAGGCACCGAGCAATAGGGAAAGCCCAATTAGCGTGATCAAAATAGTAAATGATACACGCAGCTTATGACCGTATTTATTCTGTTGTAACATTATCTTTTCTCCTAAGGCTATTCTTCATGTACGAAAGAAATATCATACATCATTTCAGCCAGTATGCTAGCTGATCACACCCCCTTTTGCGGCTTTTGGGTAAGTGGAAAAATCTAAAAATTTACAGATTTGTTACCTAATGCGCGACTTTGGCACCCTGTAAAAATTTATGTGTCAAACAGTGATTACAAAAACTTGGAAAAAAATTCTACGCTAGCCCAGCTCTTGTTGAGCTTGACCATACCTTCACGTTCTTCCGGTTCTAAACTTAAAACCATGTGGATGGCTGGTGTAACGACATGGAGAATAAGTAAAAGATATTGTTCAAGTTGAGGCCAGTTTTCTGGCGGGAAGAGGTGCCGGGACGAGAGGAAAATTGCTTTGGCTCGCTTCCGGCTATCGGCCAGATCGTATTGCTGAATTTTTTTATCAGCCGCACCGCTGGCCAGAAGGTCTCGCAGAACGGGTTCCGCTTCGTGAAGTTGATACACTTGATCGTAGCCGTTTTGCAAAACCTCAACCATCTCTTCTACAGAATTAATTTCAATGAGCTCGATGGGAATCATGGTGTCAAAGGAATCAAAATATTGGGCCAAAAGTGCCTCAATAATGGCGTGCTTAT
Source organism: Chloroflexota bacterium (assembly GCA_039029915.1). Lineage (GTDB taxonomy): Bacteria > Chloroflexota > Anaerolineae > Promineifilales > Promineifilaceae > QQUD01. The sequence goes on along the minus strand of JBCCFD010000187.1, from coordinate 12,965 downwards.
TGGGAAAATACCTATAAATTGCGCCGGTTGTGCTCCCGGCCCGTTTGGCAATATCTTGTATCTTGAGCTGGGCGCTCCCTCTTTCGAGTATCAAATCCTTGGTGGCGTTAAGGATTTCATTGTACCGATTTTTGGAACGATCTTGCTGTGGAGCGCGCGTTTTTTCTACTTGAGCCATGTGTCGATCCTTTATTTGTTGCAAAAAACGATAAATTTATTATTATTTATGTGACAATTTATCACGTATTTGGCGTAAAAACAAGAAAATTAGGACTTACGCACCCTGAGCCTGTCGAAGGGTGAAGAAAGTCACTTCGACAGGCTCAGTGACCGCTATTTGCGTAAGTCCTAAAAATATTAGGCAGTTGGGAATGAATAAAATGATAGAAACAGTCATTATTGGGGCTGGCCCCGCAGGTTTGGCGGTCGCAGGCCGGTTGCACAACATGAAACGGCCGTTTGAGATTCTTGAGAAAACAGACAAAATTGCCTCCGCATGGCACGAGCACTACGATCGTCTCTGTCTTCATACGGTCAAGCAATTGTCTCATCTGCCCCACTTACCCTTTCCAGACGACTATCCTCTTTACGTGCCGCGGCTTGATTTAGTCCGTTATTTTGAGGACTATGCCAAGCGGTTTGACATCAAGCCTCATTTTTCCGATGGGGTAACGGCCGTGCAGAAAAAGGGAGAAAAATGGTCCGTCGAAACAGAACACGGCAAAACTTATGAGGCGGCACATGTTGTGATTGCGTCTGGCTTGAATCGCGTGCCGAATCGACCAACATGGGTCGGAGAAGCGCAGTACAAAGGAGCGATTAGCCATAGTCGAGTCTACAAAAATCCGGACCCCTTTATTGGCAAGCGAACCCTGGTGATTGGTATGGGGAATACAGGGGCGGAGATTGCGCTCGATTTGGCGGAAAATGGGGTAGATGTCACAATCTCAGTGCGCAGCCCCATCACCATCGTGCCGCGTGACGTGATGGGCAACCCCGTCCAACTCACCGCTAAGACTTTAGATAAACTCCCGTTTGGCCTCGGAGACTGGTTAGGCACTCAGGTACGAAAAGTCGTGATCGGCGATCTCACAAAATATGGCGTGCCCATGTCGACGATGCATCCGGCTGTTCAGCTTCGCGAAACTGGCAAAACGCCCCTCATCGATTTAGGGACGGTTAGCTATATCAAAAGCGGGCAAATTAAAATTGTCAATGATATTGAACGCTTTACTGAGCAGGGCGTCCTCCTCAAAACTGGAGAAGAGAATCCTTACGACGCCGTCATATTAGCCACTGGATATAATCCTAGTCTCGACGAGTTTATCAATCAAATCGAGCCTGAACTGGATCGGTTTGATCTCCCGAAATCACCCATTGCTCAACTTCCGGCAAACAAAGGGCTTTACTTTGTAGGGTTTGACAACTATAAGCTCGGTGGAATTCTGGGAACGGTCTTTAATGATTCAAAAACGATTGCGGAGGATATTGCAGCGAGCGTTAGGGAAGCGTCGTAAATGAACAGCAGCTATCCAACTTATGAAGAATATGTAGAGATTTTTAAGGGGCTGCCACGGCCGTTTGCGTTTATTGACCTTGACCGCCTCAACTACAATGCCCAGCAGGTCCTTGATTACAGCGGCACAGCGCGTGTTCGTCTCGGGTCAAAGTCGATTCGAGCAACCTATATTTTACGTCATCTGTTGCAACAAAATGAACGATTTAAGGGGTTGCTTTGTTTTACTGCACCCGAGGCGGGTTGGCTGGCCCAGCAGGGATTTGAAGATTTGTTGGTTGCTTACCCCACTTGGGAACCACTTCACGTCAATCAAGTGCTAGATCAGCTGCGTGAAAGCGCGACAATCACGCTAATGGTTGATAGTCTCGAACAAATTCACCACCTTGGCCATCTGGCTCAACAGCACGGGACAATACTGCCACTGTGCCTTGATTTAGATATGGCTACTATCCACTATGGCCTGCATTTTGGCTCCTGGCGCTCGACAATTCGGGAAGCTGAACCGCTGGTTGCCCTAGCCCAAGCGATTGAAAAAGCCCCTAACCTCGTACTTGATGGCGTGATGGGATATGAAGGGCAAATTGCCGGTGTCAATGACAGCGCTCCGGGTGACAGGCTGGCTTTCATCAAACGCCATCTAAAAAAACGCTCGATGCAGGAGGTCAGACAGCGGCGGGCCGATCTGGTAGGTGCGCTCACCAACGCGGGGCATAAGCTCCGTTTTGTTAACGCCGGTGGCTCTGGTAGCTTAACGAGCAGCAGTCAAGAAGCTGTGGTTGATGAGGTGACGGCAGGCTCAGCTTTTTACTGCCCAACGCTATTTAGCCACTATGCGGATTATGATTACATTCCTGCGGCTGGTTTCTCAATTGAAGTGGTCCGGCAGGCGGCTCCCAATATTTACACCTGTTTGGGAGGTGGCTATGTGGCTTCGGGTGCGGTGGGTAAAGATCGCTTGCCTGAGCCATTTTTGCCAGATGGGGCGGCGCTCGTCGATTTAGAAGGGGCTGGCGAAGTCCAAACGCCCATTAAATATAGCGGTCACCAGCCGCTCTCAATGGGATCATCCATTTTTATGCGTCACGCTAAAGCAGGTGAACTTTGTGAGCGGTTTAACGAGCTACATATCGTTGCCAATGGGGAAATCATTGATACGGTGCCAACGTATCGTGGAGAGATGCAATGCTTTCTGTAAATAATACATTTTCAAACTGGGCCGGCAATTTGCAATTTGCGCCAAAGCAGGTGCAACAACCGACATCGTTAGATGAAATCATTGCCCTCGTTAATGAAACGCGCCGCCAAAACGGCCGTATCCGCCTCGTTGGTTCTGGACATTCGTGGATGCCGCTGATTTCAACTGATGATGTCCTCGTTTCGCTTGATGGGTGGCAGGGACTTGAGGCCGTTGATCATGAAGCGGGAACGGCCACGCTGCGGGCGGGCACAAAGCTGGCGCAGGCGGGGCGGGAGCTATTCGAGCAGGGCGTGGCGATGACCAATATGGGTGATATCGATGTGCAGTCTCTGGCGGGGGCTTTCTTTACCGGGACGCACGGCACGGGGGTTAATTTTCCCATTTTGGCGGCCAATCTGGTGGGCGTTACGCTCGTAACGGCTAGCGGTGATGTCGTCGAATGGAATGAGAATGACCATCCTGATGAAATGAACGCGGTGCGAGTTTCGTTTGGTGCTTTTGGCATCGTTGTCAAAATGACAGTCAGCGTAATCCCAGCTTATAAGCTACAGGTGCAGCAATATCGCCTGCCGATTCAAGACGCTTTGGCAAATTTAGAGTTGTTCAAGCAATCAAATCGGCAGTTTGAATTTTTCTGGTTCCCCCACGCCGATACTGTGGCAGTTAAGCGGCTAAACGAGACAGATCGGCCACTTAAAGCTACCCCAAACCTGATGTCAATGATCGAGGAACATGCGCTAGGTTATGCGTTCAAGTGGGCTGTCCGCAGCCCAAAACGAGGACCGATGATTAATCGCACCATTATGAAGTTTGTTGATGCTGAGTCAGAGGGCTATGTTGCCCATGCGCACCAAGCTTTTGCGTCAACTCGCGATACGCGCTTTAACGAGATGGAATACAACATTCCTGCTGGGAATTTTGACGCCTGTTTTGAAGCGATAGTGTCCCAATATCATCAGCCCAATTTCGATATCTTTTTTCCAATTGAGTGTCGCTGGGTAAAGCAGGATAACGCTTGGTTGAGCCCAGCCTATGAAAGAGACTCAGCCTACATCGCGGTCCATCAATTGATCGGCGCACCGTACAAAGATCAGTTTGCCAAACTGGAGGCGATTTTTCGCCGCTTTGGTGGTCGTCCGCACTGGGGCAAGCTCAACACGATGACCCGAGAGGACGGCATGCGCGCCTATCCCCGCATGAACGATTTTATCGCTCTACGCAACGAGCTTGATCCGAATAATATGTTCTGTAATGATTACCTTGTTCGGATGTTTGCTTGAGAAAATAATCTAAAGACGGCCGTAAATATCGCCGCTTCGTTCGTCTGTGGTGATTTGGTTTAAATGCTTGATCATTTCGCGGGGTGTGAGCCAATCGGGTGAGAGAAAACGGTAGTTTTCACCTGTAGACAGATTGTAACTGTAGTCGCCAAGCTCGGTGAGGCGTTCGATACATTGGATGGACATGGGGATGGCAGCCGGGATGTATTCGAAGGAGAGCGCTTGTATTGGCGTAGAAAGCCCCTGCAGGGCATCAAGCTCATAGCCTTCGATGTCGATTTTACAAAAGGCGGGTTTGCCAAATTGGGCGATCAAATCATCTAAAGTGATAATCTCGACATCGACTGTTTGATCCCACTCCACTTTGGTAAAGGTGGCGTCCTCTTTAACGGCCGTTATCCACTCACGACTCATCGTCGTAACCGTTGGGAAGCGAGATGAAATGTGCAATTCAGCCGTGCCGTGCGCCTTGCCGATCGCTTTATCGATGAGGGTAATTTGGGAATTACGGCCGTAAACCCTTTGCAAAAAACGCATCATGCTTGGTTGAGGTTCCACGGCAATCACTCTCGCGCCCAGCTGGGTCCACGGCCACATCCGATTGCCAACGTGTGCCCCAATATCAAAACAAAGGTCACCCGGCTGGATGAACTGGCGATAAAAGTTCCGCAGACGACGCAGGCGGCCCGGAATAGCGTAGTAGGTAAGCAGCGAGCGAGCCATCCCTAAAGTTTCTTTCATGCTATTTGCCCAGCTTGCCGGATAGCTTGTTCGATGCGCTGTTTTGATTGGATCAAATTTTCATCACTATCCTGCCCAAAGCCACCCGACCACGGGGTGCCGCCAATTTCCAAAATAGCTGGGCCTGAAAAGCCGCTCATCAACAGCGATTGGAAGCAGGCCACAAAATCGACAGCCCCTTTGCCAACAGGAAGATGCCAATTGACTTTGGGCAGCGGCGCATCGGATAGGTGAAGCATGGAGACGCGGTTGGCGAGCTTTTTGAAGTCGAGCTGTTGCTCTAGGGTAGGGTGGTTGAAATCCCAAACGAGGCCGAGGTCGGGCACGGCCGTTAAGGCGGCGTCCATTCGCTCCGGTGAGTGAAAAAAGGTGCTCAAATCTGGCGCATTGTGCTCGATGCCAAACAAAAAGCCATTTTGCTGCCCAAGCGCGACCGCTTCTTTGAGCTGAGATTGGAGGACGGTTTCGAGCGCCACGCTAGTGGCATCATCCCATTCCTCCATTGCCCAGCCCAGCTCGTTGTCTGCTCGGAAGCCCGGTTGGGTCAGATGCCAATGGACACACACACAGCCCAAGCCTTGAATGGCGGGAAGGTTATTATGGAGGACGTCAATGGGTCGATTGCCTTTGGCAGAACGGCCGTTTTTAGCAATACGGACCAGTAGTTCCATGACGGGCACGATGCCAGCCTGCTCAAATGCCGTGCGGACGTCACCAAACGGCGCACCGAGATCATTTTCGTCTAAGCCTTCTTCTTTGCCAATGAACTGCAAGCTTTTAAAGCCCGCGTCTTGTGCAAACGCAATCTCTTCTATCGCTGGTCGCCACATTTCGGGGAAGAAACGGCCGTTAAACCCGAGTTTGATGTTTTGGAGCATGAATTTCCTTGGTTATTGGTTATTGGTTATTGGTGTATTTGGCATTACGAATATTATCAATAAACCATTATCACTTATTCCACTTTGTTCCTTCCCTCTATTTTAGCCGACCCGCGGCAACGAGGCTCATTAACCCCACAAAAGCAATACCGCCAGCGAAGATAATCACAATATCGTAGCCGCCTTCTTGCCAAATGATAGCGGCGAGGGTGGGGGCAAAGGCTGAGCCTGCTAAAAAGGGGAGGGCTAGCATACCGGAAATAACGCCAAAGTTTTCTTCGCCGAGCAAATCGGCTGTGACAACGGGGCGCAAGATGGAAATGATGCCGTTGGCACCTCCCTGAAGGATGATGGCCGGAATTAGAAGCAGGGGGAGAAGTAGGATGCTATAAAAAGACACGGCCGAAAACATCATTGCCACAAAGCAGCCGCCCAGCATAAGCATGGCTGTCAATCGTTTTTCTGCCAAAATCATACCGATTCGACCGGCCACCTGCATAGGGCCGATCATCGATGCGGCAAACACGGCCGTTTCCTCGCTGATTCCCCGTTCATTGAGCAATGGCAATAAATGGGTTAGCAAAACCGAATGGTTGAGCGCCATAGCAATATACCCAACCGCTAACAGCCAAAACATCGGATTTCGTAACACGTTGATCGAACTGGATTGCTGGGTTGTCTCTTTTTTTGTAGAGCTATCACCAAATCGCTCGGCGTTTACTGCCCCTAACCAGAGCAGTGGTAACACGACAAAAAGTACCACTCCCGCAAAGATTTGAACCGTGGGTCGCCATCCAAGTCGATTGATTAAATTGAAGCTGGTTGGAAAGGAGATGGTGCTGGCAAATCCTGCAAACAGGGTGACGATAGTGATCGCTTGTTTACGCCGATCCAGCAAAAAGTGAGTAATGAGGGCAAAGCACGGTTCGTATAAAGTACCAGCCATACCGACCCCGAGAGCAATCCAAGCCGCATAAAAGTGCCATACGGCCGTTACTTGCGACATGAAAATGAGAGCTATCCCGCTGATGACACAGCCAATCACAAAAACCCATTTGCCAATCCCGCGATCGATTTGTCGTCCCATAATGGGGGCCATGATAGCCGAAACAAGCAAGGCAGCTGTAAATGCACCTGACAATACCCCTTTTGACCAACCTAAATCTTGTTCCCACGTGAGTAGGAGGCCGGGAAAAAGGTAAAAGGTGGCGCCCCAAACGAGCGTTTCACCAATGGCGAGCGGTAGGACGATTTGAAAGTAAGGCGAGACGTGAAACGGCCGTTTCATAGACCTAATTCAGCAATAACCTCATGAGACAATACAGCATGAACCCCTTTTACTTGATTGACGATCTGGGTGATGCGCAAATCAACCGTAACGCTGATTAAGCCCAGCGCATGATGCCGATCAACGCCAAAATGACCGTGCATAAAATCAACCATCGCTTCGAGTGCAATCAACACCGCTTCGTCAAGCGATTCATCAAAGCCGAACGTGATCCAGCCAGCGGGGGTGTTAGCTAGCGGTGTTTTGAGCGGCATGTCAGGCTCGAGGTTGAAGGTCAAATCAACCCGTTCAATGGGACATTCGATGGCTGTTACGCTGCTTTCACCATCCCCTTGACGGCCGTGTCCATCTCCTGTTGAAAAAAGGCCCCCTTCGACTTCGATTGGTAAATAGAGCGTGCTGCCAGCGACTAGCTCTTTGCAGTCGATGTTGCCTCCCGTGATTCGAGGTGGAATGGTGGATTGTTCTCCCGCTACGTCTTGCGGCATCCCCATTACGCCCATAAACGGCCGTAATTCAACTGACTGCCCGTGCTGATTTGTGGCAAGCCCGCGTTCGATGTCGTGGGTCCACAGTAGAAAGGTGCCGGCCTTATCAGAAAAACCGAGTCGATCGTTAACAATATGGGGCCAGCCACCAACGGCCGTAAATCCCCAACCCCCTGCCACAATTTCACCAATCTCCACCGCCAAGGTCATACCCGGCTTTGCGCCGCGAATAAACACAGGCCCGCACAGCGCATGCCCTTTTTCACGGTCAGGATGGTCAAACTGTTTGGGGAAATCGATGTACTTGGTTGAGGCGCGGGGTTCTAGATTCCATGCGGCATCTAGCGTTTTAAAGCGTACCGTTTCGCCCGGATCGATGGTTAAGATGGGCTGCATCTCCCGCGAGAAGACGCCGTGTAGGGCAGTTTCGTTTGGCTCAATAAAATGTTTGCTCATTGATGACCTTTTGTATTAATCGTTTAAAGATAGATATTAGCTAAACTGCTCGCTTAAGTGAAACGAAGTTCCTGCTTTGAATAAAATGGCGTCTATAAACTTCGTTTCCTCGAGTTTCCGAAGCTTTTAGCTAACAAGGTTTTCTAATTAGAAACTTCGGAACATTTATTTGAGGGGTGAGCATACCCATAACCACCGCTGGATTAATCCACCGGTTAGCGAAAGAAACCTGCTCAAGCAGGCTTGTATCACCCATTTTCAGGCTTACCCAACATGATTTATCATGTTTCACTGCCTAGCTGGGGAATTCATTCCTAAGTAAATGGAAGGATGCACACCTCCCATTATTTCGGGTGAGTTTTTCCCTTAGCTCGGCACCGTGCCATCCGGCAATGGGGATACATATTCCTTCCCCTTCCGCGCCTTTTCGAACTCAGCCTTTGCTTCTGCCAATAGTTCAGGATTCGTAAACAGCTCAAGACCAGCTAGCGCCATCCCTTTGGCTGCAAACAGCATTCCCTTCGCGCCAATGCTGGAGCCAGATGAGGCCACAATTTGCCAGCTGTGCCCCGGTGAGCCGAGCGGCCAGCAGCAGGTGGTTAACTGCCCCGTTGGTGTGATCCAGCTGACGTCACCTACTTCAGTTGAGCCACCCATCAATGGTGGATTATCAGAATGCTCAATCACCTCAGTCCACAGGGGAATCTCTTTTTTCTCGTCGGGAATCTCATGCTTCGCTTTTTTCTGCATCCAGTCAAAACTGCGATCTAAGGCGCCTTCTGGGAACGAAGCTTGAAGCTCTTTGGCAAACGCTTGCTCTTGTTCTGTGAATGACATGCCGTCCGCTTCGACCATTTTTTCGTATAACAATTGAGACATCACATCATTTGGCAAGACATCATAACAGCCAGTAATAAATTCAATATCGTGGGCGGTGCCGCTCATTAGCGCTGCCCCTTTAGCAATATCCTTGACCCACTCGTAAATTTCATCCACTTGCTCACGATGGGGGGCACGGATGAAATACCACACTTGGGCATAGGCAGGTACCACGTTGGGGGCTTGACCCCCATGTGTTACCACGCTGTGAATGCGCGCTTCTTGGATGGTGTGTTCCCGTAAATAGTTCATGCCCACATCCATGAGCATGACACCATCGAGCGCACTGCGTCCCATTTCGGGACTGCCCCCTGCATGGGCTGCCACGCCGTGGAAGTTGACCTTGAAGGAATTGAGGGCCAATGAAGAGCCATTCCACACGATGTTGGTGCTACCTGGATGCCAGCTTATGGCTGCGTCTAGGTCATCAAAAACACCATCTTTGGCCATAAACGTCTTGCCAACCAGCGTTTCCTCAGCTGGGCAACCATAAAAGCGCAAAGTGCCCCCAATGTTTTCTTGCTCCATCGCTTCTTTTAAGGCTAACACAGAGCCCAAGCAGGCTGTGCCGTACAAATTGTGGCCACAGCCGTGGCCGGGGCCAGCTTCTTCAATAGGTGTTTTGGTGGAGGAGACGGTTTGTGAAAGCCCTGGCAAGGCGTCATATTCTCCTAAAAAGCCGATGATGGGTGAGCCGCTGCCCCACGTGGCGATAAAAGCGGTATCCATTTGTCCGGCACCCCATTCGAGGGAAAACCCTGCTTCTTCAAGCTGTTTGGAAAGTAAATTTGAAGCGAAGGTTTCTTGAAGGGCAACTTGGGGATTGTCCCAAATTTCTTTAGCGATGTAGGCTAGTTTTTCGTCATCGTTGTTAAGATGTTTGAGGATGATTTCTTTCGCTGACATGGGTTCTCCTTTTGTGTGAGTTGCAATGTTGCAGGTTGCAAGTTGCAAGTCTCTTATTTGTCCAATTATTCAATTACCAATTACTGTTCATCGGTCCTTAGATCGACCAACTTCTGGCCAAGTATCCGTTAAGCGGTAGCCTACAGGCCAGGGGTCAGTGGGATCGCGCATGAGCTGGTGAGTGCCTGTGATCCAAGCGCGGCCTTGTATTGTGGGAATAACGGCCGTTTTTCCACCAACTAGTTCAGTGCTAATAATCTGACAATCAAACCGTGAGCCAATAAGCGAGCGGCTCACATACCGATCCCCAACTTGCATTTGGCCTTTGGCATACAACACTGCCATACGTGCAGATGAGCCGGTGCCGCATGGTGAACGATCAAGCTTGCCAGGGTCGATAGCGACGCTATTTTTACCTGTTATGGTTCCATCCTCTTCAAACAATGGGCCTGCAAATTGGCAGAATGACAGGTGATTCCACTCTGGGTTAAGAGGGTGAACAAAGCCAAGCTGTTCATTAGCAGCTTTTGTGATTTTAGCCCCTGTTTCAGCCAAGTCTTTTGCTTCTTCTGGCAAAAGCTCAAACCCTAACGCCTTTGCATCCACAATAACAAAGCTGTCGCCCCCGTATGCTGTGCTGACGGTAAGTGTGCCAACCCCTTCTACCTCAAGATTGACGTCGAGTTTGTCAGCAAACGAAGGGACGTTTTGAATTTGGATGGAGGTTGCTTTGCCATTGTGGCAGTTGGCTTGCACGTGTACCAGCCCGCCCGGTGCTTCAAGGTAGAACGTGGTTTGAGGCTCCTGCATGGGGATCATGCCCGTGTCGAGCAGGACGGTAGCAACGCAAATGGAATTGGAGCCGGACATGGGGGGGGTATGGACAGGCTCCATGATAATGAAGCCAAACTCTGCTTGTGGGTGCTTAGCCGGAACGAGGAGATTGACATGTTTAAAAACGCCGCCTCGGGGTTCGTTAAGGACAAAATTGCGTAAGGTTTGGTCTTCTGCGATCCAGCGGGATTGTTCCCAGAGGGTGTCACCGGGTGGTGGAGTGACGCCACCGACAATGACATTGCCAACTTCACCTTCGGCATGACAGGAAACGATGTGGATGAGTTTGTTTGTGTTCATGGGGGAATTGTAGCGAGAGCGGGAGGATGGAGCTAGGAGCTAGGAGCTAGAGAATAGAGTGTAGAGTACAGAGTGTTATAAGGAAAGCTGAATCAAAAATGGCAGTCTTCAATATCCCCAATCCCCAATCCCCAATCCCCGATCCCTAACCCCCGATCCCCAATCACCTCCTCCCGTCATACCAAAACGGCATCTTTTCAGGATTCTCGGGTTTTTGATTGGTGAGAAAGTAGTAGAGGGCAGTGATAAAGGAGTTGGTCATTTCCCATCGATTGTAAAGAATGCCCTTGCGACCGGAGGTGGTGACGGGATGCTTGTGGAGGATGAGGTATTTTTGGTTGGTTTTACGGCCGTATTTCTTCAATCGGTTCACAAAATCCAAATCTTCAAACGCATAAAGGTTGGTATTAAAGCCGCCAATTTCAGCAAACACATCGGCACGGCAGAGACAAAACAGTCCCAGCAAGGTTTTAAAAAGGCGTAAATTGATATTTTGTCCTTCCAAATTGAGCCGATACCAAAAAGGGGCATCGCTCACTTTTATCGTGCTTGAGCAGCCAAGCACATCAGGTTTTTGCATTGCTTGGTGAATATCTGTCATCAGCTCGGGAGAAGGATAGGTATCTGCATCAACGAAGAGGAACCATTGGCCTTGGGCGTGCGCTGCACCCGTATTGCGGGCTTTGGCGATGTGGTTGTCTGGCTCAAACACAATGGTGGCCCCTGCCTCTCGGGCCAAAACGGCCGTATTGTCCGTTGAATTGTTATCACACACAATCAGTTCGGTTGTGATGCCTTGTTCGTGGAGGGGGGAAACGGCCGTTTGAACTTTACCAATCGTCTTCGCGATCAGCTTTTCTTCGTTATACGCTGGGATAATAATCGACAAATCCATATCTTTTTCAACACAAAGGCACGAAGAACTCAAAGCAACACAAAGAGTCCTTATTTTCTTTCTTTTCAAATCTTCGACTCTTTGAGTCTTTGTATTATGTAAATCTCACCGAATATTTTGAAAATATAACGCTGGAAATGTGGAATTTACTCGGTGAAAACAAAATATAGTTAATTCTTTTTCAAGATACTGCCTAGCCACATATCCTTTTGAATAGCGCGGTGATTTATCATCGCGCGGAGCAAACTAAAGTGATTTGTAGCTAGAGATACTGCTTGATTTTCACATAAAACAAATCCAATCCACTAACTTTGTAACTTTTTGAATAGCTGTGCATAGTATAAATGAGATTTTATGAACAGTTTGAGCGACATCTACCAACAATACGCCCCGGACGTTTATCGCTTTGCCTTAGGGCTTTCAGGTGATTCAGCCTTGGCGGATGATATTACCGCCGAGACCTTTGTCCGAGTGCTGGTATCTGCTAAGCCGATTGAGATGGAAACGGTGAAGGGATATCTTTTCACCATTGCTCGCAATCTTTATTTGGAAGGATTACGTAAATCAAAGCGGCTTACCGATTTAGATGACTCACTGACGGACAGAGCTTACTCAGTGGAAGGCATCACTCAACGTCGTGAAGAGCTGAACAAGGTGCTCAGCGGGTTACAACAACTGCCTGAAATTGATCGGGCGGCGCTGCTGATGCGGGTGGAATACGGAATGGCATATACGGCCGTTGCCGAAACCCTGAACATCTCGCTATCTGCCGCTAAAGTCAAAATTCATCGTGCCAGAATCAAGCTGGCGAAGCTCATGATGGAGAATGAACAATGAAAATAACTGAAGATATCATCATTGATTTATTGCCAGTTTATCAATCTGGAGAAGCTAGCGAAGATACCAAAAAATTGATTGAAGCGTACATTGAACAAAACCCCGATTTTAAAAAGATGCTATTGGCATTTGATAACAAACTCGAATTTTTTGATATTGATCAACCGGAATCTAAAAAAATTGAAAAGGAGGCACTTATGCGTGTCAAAAAAATATTACGAACCCGATCTACTTTATTAGGCTTAGCTCTATTTCTTTCTCTGATGCCCCTGTCGAATGCTGGAAACAGTGAAGAGGGCCTGACGTGGCTGATGTTCAGAGATGCGCCCAACGTGGCAATTCTATTTGGTGTTCTGGCCCTGATTATGTGGATTGCTTATGCTTGGACTTTCAAAACGCTATCAGACTAGTGGTGCACCAAACAAGGTTTGACGGGTAAGTTTGGTGCACCTTCAAGTAGTCCTCG
>JBCCFD010000186.1:0-13971 GCA_039029915.1 Chloroflexota bacterium | reverse complement strand
TGGCTAACGCCATTGTTCCATTTGTTGCTTTTGTAATCTCATAAGTTCGGTCAATGATTAATAGCATTCGTGTTAACAACTGAAGCATGTCAGGGTTGTCATCGACAATTAAGATGCGTTTGACGGGTTTGTTCAAACGGTGAAGGGCCTCTGAAATGTCAGCTTGCCGCACGGGTTTAATAAGGTAATCTACGGCGCCTGCTTCAAGAGCGTAATCTATCTTGGGAGGGAACGCACAACCAATAATAGGCATATCGGGGAGGTCCTGCCTAGCTTGTTCGATAACAGAAACAAGTCGATTTGGTGTTGCTGTATTTAAGATTAGGGTGTGGGCTGGTCGTTCATGTAGCGATTGAACGGCTTGGGGGAGTGTCCGCACTGTTTCCCAAATTATATCATCATTAAAGCGCTCGAACTCGGGCGCTAAATCACTTGTCTCATCACAAATCATTAAGCGACTTTTTCCAGAGATTTCAGGTAGTTTGGGGGAGCTTATACGTTCATGCCATACCCAATCCTCTCTTAGTCGGGGTGTGGACTGCTGTAAAGATGGCACCGGTGGAGCAATAGGTAGGCTAAATGAGAATATACTCCCTGACTGCTCACCACGCTGGCTTTCAACCCAAATACGGCCGTTATGCCGTTCAATAAACTGTTGGCTAATACTCAAACCAAGTCCATTTCCACCAAGACCAGCTGGGGTTTGTTCGCCCTGCGCAAACGGTTCAAAAATTTTATTTAAATCTTGCGACGCGATGCCTGGTCCCGTATCTATGATCCGAATCGTAATGTTGTTTTCTTCATGACTAGCTTCAACAGAAATTCCCCCTTTCTCCGTGTAGCGAGCCGCATTGCTGACTAGATTAAGAATAACCTGCCTGATTCGAGTGCGATCACAATAAACTTGGGGGAATTCAGCATCAATGTTGATGGTCACGCTTAGCTTTTTCTTTTCAAGCAGAGGGCGCACAACCAGCACCGCATTTTGAATATCTTCGGTTAAATCTACCCATTCTCGATGCAAGCTGAGCCGCCCAGCTTCCGCCTGACTTAAATCCAAAACATCATTAATTAGACTGGCTAGATGATTGCTATTTCTTTGAACAATCTCTAAATCATCTAGAAGCAGGGGCGGGATAGGCTCATCATACGCTTCGGGTACCTCAAGCAGCGTGTCGATTAGACCTAAAATCATATTGAGTGGAGTGCGAAATTCATGGCTAATCTTGGCGGCGAAAACGGCTTTGGCTTGATTGGCCTCTTCCGCAATTTGGTGGAGCGCACTTAATCGCTCATTCAAAAGTTTTTGGGTTTCAAAGGCGTTGTTCAAATCGGTTTGCATTTGAGCAAGTTCTGCTTTCTGGTCGCGTGATTCGTCTAATCGTTTTTGGGCTTGATGATAATGTTGCCAAGCCCAATGGGCAGGTTCGACTAACGGCCTTACAACGGCAGATTGCAAAAGCAGGATAAGCCACATTACCCCAACCGTTAATACAATTGAAATGGATGCAACGCCTGCATTGATGGTGATTGGCCACAGCCAAAGTAGAAGCGTGGTTTCAAATACGGCCGTTATTACTCCCTCCGAAAGAGTAAAAACAGCAGTCGCTAACAGTGGAGGAACAATAAGCAGGGGGTATAATTCCGGGATGTTCAAATAAATGAAAGCCAAGTAGATGAGCGAGATGGTCGTACCAATTGCCAACCAACGTGCCACCATCGGCCACCATCGATTAACGCCCCAAATAAGAAGCGCTAACCCATAACATAGCAGAATCATCCGATTGTCGTTGGGTGCACCAAAAAGATCGCGCGTCACAACCAACAACAATCCTAAAAGCAATAAAAAAGCCACAATCCAAGAGGGTGAAAGGCGTAAATCAGTATCTATTTCCAGGCTAGTTTCACTTGAAAGGGTTGATATTCCCGCTTTTGTGATCATACGTTCTCTCCTGCCGTCTTATTTAAGAGATTTTCAAAAAATATCCTGAAAATAAAACTGGGTTATGAAAATCACTTTATTATAACGTTTGAATAAAGTCATGCTTACGTTTGTTAGACGAATGAAAACAACAACCTCTCTATGACAGGGCTACACAATTCCCCAATGTGACCACCCTACGTTATAATTAACTGTATGATTGAAAAAATCCAACAAGTTGTTGCGCGATACGAAGATATTGAAGTGCAAATGTCAGACCCAGCCGTCTTGAACAACCACGTCAAGCTGACGGAACTGGCTCAAGAGCGGTCTGATCTCGGATCCATTGTCGAGACGTATCGACGCTATAGCAAGCTGAGTACAGAATTGGAAGAAGCCAAAGAGCTCGTTGAAATGGAAGACGATGCCGAAATGTCTGCCTTAGCTAATGAAGAAGTCAAATCATTAACGGCCGAATTAGAACAACTCCAAGCCAAAATGCTGCGCCTCTTGCTCCCCAAAGACCCTCGTGACAATAAAAACGTCTACATTGAAATTCGAGCCGGTGCCGGCGGTGACGAGGCCGGTATCTTTGCCGCTGACCTGATGCGTATGTACACACGATATGCGGAGCGGCGCAAGTGGAAAACGGCTATTTTGGAAGAAAACCGGACTGGTGTAGGCGGATACAAGGAAGTTGTTCTGATGATTAAAGGCAAGCCAGCTTACTCCGTCTTTAAATATGAGAGCGGCGTTCATCGAGTACAGCGGGTACCAGCCACAGAATCACAGGGCCGCATTCACACCAGCACGGCTACTGTAGCTGTCATGCCTGAAATTGATAATGTTGACATAACGATTGATGAGCGAGATTTAGAAATTACGGCCGAATTTTCATCTGGCCCCGGTGGTCAACACATGCAGAAAAATGCTACCGCTGCCCGCGTTATTCATAAACCGTCCGGCCTGATGGTGAAAATTCAGTCAGAACGAAGCTTGACTCAAAACAAGCATCTTGGCATTGCCATTATTCAGGCTCGCCTGCAGGAAGCTGAAGAGGCAAAGCAAAATGCAGAAGTGGCCGCTGAGCGGCGTTCCCAAGTGGGTAGCGGTGACCGAAGCGAAAAGATTCGTACCTATAACTACCCCCAATCCCGCGTCACCGATCACCGGATCGGTTTCACGAGCCATAACTTACAATCCGTCATTGATGGTGATATTCAGCCATTTATTGATGCGCTCACTGTGGCCGATGAAGCAGAAAAGCTGGCGGCTGTGGAGCGTAATTAAGTGCGAACAAAAAAGAGTCGATGGATAAAAGCAGGTCGATAAATTTTTGTTCGCTTTGAAGTACAGTTCTAAATGTTTTTGTACCCATCAAGATATATTTGGCTGTACTTAACAGAGCGTGAGATTGATAGAGTGTAGAGTGTAGAGGGATGTCACTAAAAAGGTGACTTGGTAGCCTACTACTTTGTTACTTTGCCGCTTTGCAACCCTGACACTTGATACCTATTATCTTTTACGGAGTACACCATGATAGAAGAACTCAAATACCAGCCAACTGGCTTTTACTACGAGGATTTTGAGCCGGGACAAAAATATATTACGGCGTCTCGAACGATTACGGAGACGGATATTGTTAATTTTGCTGGAATTACGGGTGATTTTAATCAAATCCACACCGATGCTGTTTATGCAGCGCAGGATACGTTTAAACAGCGCGTGGCGCACGGGTTGCTCATTCAATCGATTGCAACCGGCCTAGCCGTTCGCTCGGGCATCATTGAAGGCACTGTGTTAGCGTTCCGTGAACTCAGTGCCAAATTCAGCTTACCCATTTTTATCCAAGACACCATCCATGTTGTGATTGAAATCACGGAAAAGAAATATTTCAAAAGACTGGGTGGTGGGAACGTTTGGATGAAGTACGCCGTTCTTAATCAAGAGGGCAAAGCAGTTCAACGGGGCGAGTGGATTATGCTAATTAAAAGCAAGTAAATGAAGTGCTAAGTGCCACGTATCAGATGTCAAGTGATGATGTGATACGTGACACCTGATACCTGATACATTTCTATGAGTGACGAGCAAAACAAACCAGAATCGGATGAACAACCTATTCAGGATCAGCCAACGGAAGAAACGGCCGTTCCTAAAAATCCCCATCAACAAACACAGCCAGAGCGGGATGAAGATGTTGTTTCTATTTTTGATCTCTTCGATACCGCTGAGCCAGCCGTAACCGAAGGAACCGAAACACCGATTCTGGACACGGAGTCACTCACTCCCGATGTTGAAGAAACGACCAAACCGACACCGCCTCAGCCTGAAGAGTCGCTTGCGCCAACCACGCCTCAGATTTCTGAGGCAGATGATCCAACGATGACGGTGGTGCCCGTTACGCCGCCGGATGATGAGGCGACAGTAACGGATTTTCCCCCGCCATCTGAGGCAGACACGGAAGAAAAGACGCCGTTATCTTTGCCGATGGAGCCAGATGAGCTGACGCCCCAGGAACGGCCGTTGGTTCATGATCAAGACGCCACCCAGGTGCACCCTCGCCTTGCTTTTTCCCAATCTCGAGAAGATGAAGTCGGTCAATCTGAGCCAACCGCGCCTATCGAGGATGCCCCAACGCAGGTAAATGAACCCATCCCGCGTGAAACACCGCCTGACCAAGCCCCAGTCATGATGCGACCGCCAGCGCGGGAATCACGCCAAGCGCCAGTCGAGCAGCCGCGACAGCCCAGAAGGGAGCCGCAACTACGACGGCAAAAACAGGAGCAGCCAGTTCAACCCCGTCGTGACGCTGCACCCAAGCGTCAGGAGACGGTGCGGGTGGCTGTTCCAGATAAGCGGCAGCAGTCTAAACCGCGCGTTCAAACGCGCCGCAAACAGCAGCGGCGTGGCTGTGTGGTGCGTACCCTAACCATTGGGCTTTCCCTAGGTGTTATTGGTTTAGTGATGCTGACCTTGGTTCTTGCGTTTGGCTATAACTCGATTGCCCGCACCTTGCCCGATTTAGATGATTTAGAAGGTCGGGCCAGTGATTTTGAGACAGCCCGTATTTTTGATCGAAACGGGGTTGAACTTTATGCGTTTGCCGATCCTAATGCTGGTAACCGCACCCGCGTGGCTATCGATGAAATTTCAGATTTTGTGATTAACGGCACCATTGCCACCGAAGATTCTCGCTTTCGCACGAATCCCGGTTTTGACATTATTGGTATCGCTAGGGCGATCATTCAGGCGGCGCAGGAAGGGGAGTTTGTTTCTGGGGCCAGCACCATTACCCAACAGCTTGTGCGGGCTATTGTGCTCGATGAAGAAGAGCGTACAGAACGTAGCTTCCGACGCAAAGTGCGTGAGATTATTCTCGCAGCAGAAATTGGACGTCGATACGAAAAAGATCTCATTTTAGAGCTTTACCTTAATGAGATTTACTACGGCAATCTTGCTTATGGCATCGAAGCGGCTGCCCAAACTTACTTTAACAAATCAGCTAGCCAGTTAACCCTAGGTGAAGCGAGCTTGCTTGTGGGTTTGCCGCAGGCGCCAGCCCTCTGGGACCCGTATACCGCACCCGATAAAGCGCTTGGTCGGCAGTGGGAAGTGCTGCAGCTGATGCTCACCGAAGGGTACATCACGGTTGATGAGGGGGTTCAAGCGCAAAATGAAGCGATTTCTTACCTGACCAACCTGCAACCGATCGACCGAACTGTGCGCTATCCGCACTTCACCTTTACAGTGCTGCAGCAGGCGGAAACCCTGCTTGGGGCACAGTCGATTTATCGCGGTGGATTACGCATCCAAACCACGCTTGACCCGCAAGCGCAGGAACTGGCCGAACAAACCTTAGCCAACGCTCGAGGCACGATTAATGCAGGCGGGGCGAATAATGCAGCACTGGTCGCAATTGAACCAGCTACCGGTGAGATTCTAGCCTTGGTTGGTAGCGTTGATTTTAATGATGAAGAGATTAGCGGGCAGGTCAATATGGCCTTATCCCCGCGTCAGCCGGGCTCAACGATCAAACCCTTTGTTTATCTATCAGCTTTGCAAAAAGGGTGGACGCCTTCGACCTTAATTTGGGATGTACCAACAGAATTTCCAGACGGTACCAATCCGCCTTATGCACCGAAAAATTATGATGACAGTTTCCACGGCCCTTTGCGTTTACGGCCGTCTCTCGGTAACTCGTACAACATCCCTGCCGTTAAGGCACTGGAGTTCGTTGGCGTATGCCAATTTATTACGGATGCTCAGCGGTACGGGCTTAACTCACTGCAGGACGAATCGTGCGCCACGACCGGACAACCGCGTAACTTTGGTTTAGCTTTATCGCTGGGTGGTGGGTCGATTACACCACTGGAGATGGGGTCTGCCTTTGCGACCTTAGCCAACCAAGGCCAGTACATTCCGCCATTTGCTATCGCGCGTATTGAAAATCGCTCGGGTGAAATCTTGTTTGAGCAGCCACCCATTGATCCGGTAACGGCTCAAGTTGTGCGGCCTGAACATGCTTACCTGATGAGCGATATGCTGTCCGACAACGGGGCGCGTTTGACCGAGTTTGGTACAAACAATCCGCTTGTTCTCCCCAGTCATCGGGCAGCCGCCAAAACCGGGACTTCTGGTACCGATCGATTTGATGTGCGAGACGCTTGGACGATTGGGTATACGCCTCATGTGGTAACGGCCGTGTGGGTAGGCAACACCGATAACGAACCCATTGGTGAAGGGCAATCAGGCACCCAGTTAGCGGCACCGATTTGGAACAGCTTCATGAATGGGTATCTTACCAATCAAACACCGCTCGACTTTATTCGACCGGCGGGCGTAGTAGATGTTGAAATTTGCAGCCATTCTGGCACCCGTCCCGGCGAAGATTGTACCGAGCGGCGCATTGAGGTCTTTGCTGAAGATCAGTTACCGCTAGATAGCGAGTTTGATTTCGTGGAGAAAGTGCCGGTTGATTTGTGGACGAATCTCCGTGCTAATGATGCGTGTCCTGAATCCGTGTTTGAAGCAAGCTTTTTCAGACTGCTTGTCTCGGGAAATGATGATGTGCTGGGGCGGGAGCGCGGTCTTGCTAGACAGTGGATCGAGACATCGTCTGCAGGTCAAAATTGGGCCCAAAATTTAGGTGTATCGCTTCCCATTTCTCTGCCACCAATCGATAGTTGTAATGAAAATACACAACGGCCGTTTATTGAGATCAGTCAGCCAGAAGCCAATACGGACATTAGCAATCGAGTCCCTATTAATGGCTCGGTCACTGCGCCTAACTTTGCTGGCTATCGGCTTGAATTTGGTATCGGGCAGAACCCAGGCGGATGGGGGCTGATTCAAGACACCCAGCCCAACCCAATCAATGAAGGTGCCTTAGCCGTCTGGGACTCACGTTCTGTGTCAGATTCTGGCAACGTAACTATCCGTGTCATCATTTTGGGACCCGATAACCCCTACACAGATGGCGTAGATCGGGTATCATTAGAGCAACGAGTTGTAGTGAACTTACTTCAGCCAACGCCAACGTTTACCCCAACACCAACATTTACGCCGACACCCACCTCTACTTCTACACCGACGTTGATTCCAACAGCCACTGCAACTATTGAGGTTACGGCAACCTCAACTGAAACACCTGTCGCCACACCAACACCAACATCAACGCCAACAAATACACCAGAACCGTAAGATTTATTGGTCCATCGAATATCAACGTCTCTTTCACGGGATTTTCGATTTTCCACCCTACAATAAATTGTCTAATGTACCGGACTCGACCAAGGAAGTATAGAATGACAATTAAAGGCGTAACGGCCGTTTTGTTTGATTGGGATTTTACATTGGCCTATGCTATTTCTCCCAACATACAAGAGAATGAGAAGTTAGCCATTTTGTTTCAAAATCATGGCATTGCCTGCACGAAGGAACAAGTTTCTGCAGCGCTTAAATCGCTGCAAGAAGACATTTCTAAGGGAATTGTTACTGGAAAACTTCATCCTCAGAAACGAAGCGATATCGTTCATAAATACCGCAAGCTACTCAATCGTTTAAACCATTTTGACACCTCTTATGAGTTTGCTTATGAAGTGTATAGTGGCTACGCGCGGTTACCTCACTTTCTTTTCCCGGAAGTGAGACAGACGCTTGAGCAATTAAAGCGCTGTGGTATCAAAATGGGTGTTTTATCCAATCATTCATGTTCAGCACGTCCCGTGATAGAACAATTTTTGATAGGATTTATCCCTCCTGCATCAATTATGGTGAGCGAAGAGCTAGGGATTCATAAACCGGCCAAAAGTATTTTCCAAAAAGCAGCCGCACGCATCAAAACACCTGCCGAGCAAATTGTTTATGTGGGAGATAATTTGGCTGTCGATGCAATTGGCTCAGTCAATGCCGGAGAGTATGGCATGGGTATTTGGGTCGATCGTAAAGGGACGGGGGCGGATGCCGAAATCCCTGAGAACGTCGTGCGAATTACAACCTTAGCTGAGCTGGGCGAGATGTTTTGTGCTGAGAGAGAAGTGGCTTAGTTAAGGCTTAACGGCCGTTAAAATAGCGCGTTGGGGAGCGGGGTAGCCTTCAACCGTTTTTGAAACATCATTTGAATCTAAAAAGTTTTTCAATGAGTGAAACGTCATCCACTCCGTTGAACGTTGTTCCGCTTCTGTCGTCACGGAAACATCTACCAGCTTGACGTTGGTAAACCCGCTTTTACGCAACCAGGATTGAAGCGTATCGGGAGAAGGGATAAACCATACATTCCGCATTTGAGCGTACCGACCTTCAGGCAGGAGAGCTTCGCCTAGACGGCCGTTAATCACCAGCGTTTCTAGCACCAGCTCGCCACCAGAACGTAAGCAGTTCTTGAGCGTGAGCAAATGGTCAATAGGGGAGCGACGATGATAAAGGACGCCCATTGAAAATACGGTATCAAACGCATTTAGGTCGGTGGGTATCTCATCAATGCCAAACGGCAGAACAAACGTCGGAAGGTCTTTGCCCAAAAAGTGACGCATGGCGTGAAACTGCATTACGTAAAGTAAAAATGGATCAATGCCGATAGCCAACCTGGCCCCAGCTCCCACCATGCGCCAGCAGTGGTACCCATTGCCACAGCCCACGTCAAGCACGCGCCGCCCAGTCAGCGGCTGAATATGGTTGATGAGCCGATCCCACTTCCAATCAGAACGCCATTCTGTGTCGATGTGTATACCGTGAACAGTGAAAGGTCCTTTGCGCCAAGGATGAAAGTGCCTTAGCTGCGCCTCGATTTGGGCACGCTGCTGTGGGGAAACGGCCGTTTCAACTTTCACCTCATGCTTTAATTCAAGCGTCTCAACCGGAATATTTGGGAGCTGCTCTAAAATTTCGAGCCATTCGGTGAACTTACCGTGATTGACTGAGTCAAAGGAACCAGAAACGGCCGTTGGCAGACTTTCTAGCCAGCGGTCTAAAATGCTGTCGGACATCAATTCGTATAGTGGTGAGTAATTGAGGATCATTATTTTAGAGCAAATATTGACATAAAGTTGAGAGCTTGAAACCAAACCTCTGCTGAACTGAAGCCAGCTTCGGTCAAACGGGCTTGGTGCTGAGGCACGCTATCTGCAATCAAGACGTTCTCAATAGCGGTGCGCTTTTGGCTAATTTCGAGGTCGCTATACCCGTTGGCTCGTTTGAAGTTGTGGTGTAGGTTTGTAAAACGGCCGTTTTGCGCGGCATCCTCAAAAGCAACCTTTTCCGACAAAATTAATGCCCCACCCGGGCGTAAGCCATCATAAATTGTTTGAATTAATTCGGCTCGTTGGTCTGGTGCAATAAATTGCAGGGTAAAGTTTAGCACTACGACTGACGCATCTCTAATGGGTATAGAGCGAATATCTGCTTCTACCAGTTCGATAGGGGCTTTCCCCACTTCGTTTTTAACAACTTGACGACATTTTTCAATCATGGCTGACGAGTTGTCCACGGCCATAATCGTGCAGTCGGGTGTTACCTGAGGCTGAAGCGATAAGCTAACCGCTCCTAACGAACAGCCAAGGTCGTACACCTTGCTATTCGGTTGAGCGTATTGACTGCCTAAAAGCCCGATTAACGGTAAGGTGAGCATATACCCCGGCACCGAGCGGGCAATCATATCGGTAAAAACCTGCACCACCTCTTCATCAAACTTAAAGCTATCCACGTGATTTCGCGGATTTGCATAAATGTCGTCATAAATATTTGTAAGACTCATTCAACCTGCCCAATTAAATTATTTCCGAACTGAGGTTAATTACCAATTACCGAATACTAACTTGGGATAATAGTAAAATTCTCAGTTTCAGCAAGGGGGCGAGGCGGCTATTGACCTTGTAAGCTTGCTTGCTCATAATTTTGTTATGCAAAAGAAAACGCCAACTGGCAAAGAGCTCATCTTAGCAACGGGTATTGTCGCCATATTTATCAGCGTCATCGCCATTGTGGCCAGCTTAGTTGGCAATCAGGCGATTCGTCAGCGAAATGAAGAGGGAGTTATTGTCTCGGCAACCGTTACAGACAAGCGCTTTGATCTGGTAAGCTCTGGTCGGGGCAGCAGTCGGGTTAACACCTTTACCGTTATCTATTTTGAGGAAACGGCCGTTGAGATGGAAACAGTCGATTTAGGTGACGGCTTGGAAATTGAGTTGCCTAAAGTTGGCGAAATTGGCGACATCTACTCAACTGACATCCAGCGAGTGTCTGATGAGGTCTTTACCACGACCCGCGAAGGGGACGATATTGAAATCATTTACCTCGCCAGCGACCCTGAACGGGCGTGGATTGCCCAGGATGTTGCCGATGTCAGCTATTGGAACGGAGCTGTCTTTATTGCCACACTCTTTGCTGCTGGTATTTTGCTCGTGTTTGTGAGTTTTCGAATGGCTTCAAGAGCGTCTAATCCCTAGCCCCCAATCACTAAACCTTGCACCCTTCACAATCTTTGCGGTAAGCTTCTATCATGAGCTTATCAGGACTTGTCATCAAAGCAATTAGCGGATTTTACACCGTTGATCTAGACCCTAATCCAGCTGGATTAGACCAAATCACCGCCCAGTTGGCCGGTCGCCTCAAGCAGGAGTGGCAACAAACCTCGATTGTGGCAGTGGGGGATCGAGTCACCCTCTTTGAAAACGAGGACGGTACGGGCACGATTGACGGCATTGGTGACCGTAAATCGGTGCTATCTAGAACACGGCCGTCTCCAACGGGGCGGCGGCAATCCATCGACCAAGAGCAGGTGCTGGTTGCCAATTTAGATCAGGTGATTTTTGTCTTTGCGGCTAAAAACCCGGCCCCTAATTTGCGCAAGCTGGATCGCTTTTTGATTGTGGCTGAAATGAACAATCTCAACACCATCATTTGCCTCAACAAAATCGACCTCGATAAAAAAGGGAAAATACGCCAAAAGCTCCAGGTTTATGAAGAAATCGGGTATCCAGTCATTTGGACAAGTGTGGTAGAGAATCAGGGCATTGAAGAGCTTCGGGATTATTTGATGAACAAAATCACCGTTTTTTCTGGCTCATCTGGAGTAGGGAAATCGAGCTTGTTAAATGCGATTGAACCTGGGTTAGGGCTAAAGGTGAGCGACGTGAGCAGGGCGACCGGTAAAGGGATGCACACGACGCGCTACGCCGAACTGTTTCCACTGGCCAGCGGCGGCTACGTAGCCGACACGCCGGGCATTCGGGGATTGGCTCTGTTTGACATTGAGTACACGGAGTTGGACGCTTATTTTCGAGAGATGGCGCCGCTGGTGCAGGCCTGCCAGTTTAGCGACTGTAGCCACAAGCACGAACCGGGCTGTGCCATTATTGAGGCGGTTGAAAACGGCCGTATTTCCCCCCAACGCTACGATAGCTACCTCCGTCTCCGTGACGAGCACGAACAGATTGACGCAGCGTCTTATTAAATGAATGCCGTTCGCAAGCCAGCCACACTCATAAAATGTTGATCTCGGGTGACGAGTCGAGCACCAATTTCAAGGGCGTGTGCTGCTATCCAGACATCATTAATAGGGATTTTCGTTCCATTTTGTTTAAGAGAAAGCATTAGGTTTGAAAAAATATCGGCTGTTTCTACTGTGACATGAACAGTACGGACTGTAGGGCGGGCTAAAAATTTTTTTAAGGTGTCACGATTTTTTTGCTCGTAAGCTCCCCCTTTAAACCCGGTGTAAAGCTCACCCAGCACAATAACCGACATATAAACCCGCTGACTAATCGATAGCATGTCTAATATCTGTTCATTGCCGCGCATCAAGTCAGAATATGCATTTGTATCTAATAGAATTCTTGATTTCATGTCCAATCGTCATCTGAGATTGTATCGAAGATGGCAACCTTTTGGTCAAATTCCGTTTTTTCTTCAATTGACCAACTTCCTAAAAACTCTTCAAATTCTGCCCTATGATTGGGAACTGGCACCTCTAGACCTAAGCTTTCTCTCAATAATTGCTTGACCAATTTGTTGAGGCTTATGCCATCACGCTCAGCAATTTTAAGGAGAGCTTGCTCAGTTTCATCGTCTATTTTATGGATGGTAATCGATTTCATGGTTCAAGTATAACATAAAAGTGAACCATTTTTCTTTATTCTTTTCTGGCAATATAAATGCGCCCCCACTGGCCAAGAACAGCAATTGAATAGCCCGTCAAAATAGTGAGGCTTGGGCAAGAGCGAACGGCCGTTTTGACTAGCTCAAACTCACTGCTCAAAATAACCGCTTTGCCACCCGGCTGAAGCACCCGCTCAAACTCTTGAAACAGCGCTGGATAAAGTCGCGCTACCTCTGCTTTACTGCCAATTTGTTTGCCAAAAGGAAGGTTGGTAGCCATTTTATTGATGGAGCCGGTGTGAAAGGGGAGCCGTTGAGCGTCGAGATGGGCAAACTCAATATCTCGTGCCTTTTCGCGCCGCTGCCCCCGAATATTGGCCTGTGCCGCTAAAAGCCGCTGGGTGTCGATGTCGCCGCCGAGAATACGGCCGTAATCATTCGTTAACCGTCGCTCCATCAAAATCGTGCCGGAGCCGCACATCGGATCGAGAAAAATATCCTCCGGCTGAGGGTCAGTCAAGTGAACCATTGCTGCGGCCACAGAGGGGCGCAGGGCGGCACGTTTTTGGTCTTTCTTTTTGAAGCGGTGTCGCATGGTACGGTCAGATATGCGTAACCCAATCACGAGACGCGAGCCAAGCGCATTGACCCAGATTTCAATTCGCGACTTATCGTCTACTTTTTTCCATTTGGGATATTTGGCCTTGATAGCTTTTTCAACGGACCGAGCTAAGTCGATGCGACGATACTCAAAACGGCCGTGGAGCCGACTAATAACGCGGTAAGTTAGATCGATTCCTTGAGGCTGAGTGCGGTGCAAATCGAGCAGGGTACCAACGGCCGTTTCAAACCCCTTTGAGCGAATAATTTTCTTGGTGAGCGTATAAAGATCATCCCAACCCTTTGTTAGCTTTTTATCCATGTGGGCTAACACAAAGAGATCTTCTGTCGTGCGCAGGTTGAGCAAATCGGCCGTGTCACCTTGGTAATCAAACAGAACCAGCCCGTTCTGGTCTTTGGCAAACAGCTTTTCACCAAACTTGACCCGAGCGAGCTGTGATTTAATTTCAAGCCAGGCAATATCTTCAATCCCTGGCATCGTCTGTGCGTAAAATGTTGACATAGTTAATGTGGCGAGTGGCAAGGGGCAGAGTTGCAAAGTAGCAAGATGTCTTATCAAGTGCCTCCCTCTACACGCTATACCCCATCACTTTTTATCCTTTATTCCTCAACTCGCGCCCTATCTTCCAAACCGATCCTCGCTCCGCGCTCTAAATATGAGCCGAATAGGCGTGCCGGGGTAGGGAAAAGTTTCGCGGAGGCGGTTTTCTAAGTACCGTTGATAGCCAAAGTTTACCCAATCTGGTTTGTTAACAAAAAAGACAAAAGTAGCTGGGGCAACCGCTGGCTGGGTGGCAAAAAAGAATTTAACTCGCTTGCCCCCTCTGCTTGGCGGC
>JBCCFD010000185.1:0-13974 GCA_039029915.1 Chloroflexota bacterium | reverse complement strand
TTCTTCCATGGCTCTACGGAAAACTTCGGGAATGTCAAAACTATCTCGACTCATGCTTTTCTCCAATTGTTGCGTGAGCATATTATCCCATACATTGCTAAAAAACTGGAATTTTTTAATGTGGCTGTTCAAACATTGCTTACGTGAAAATTTTTATGGGTTATTTCACCGATAGGGAGCGTGCTTACCCGTTTTATAAAATCTGTCTGATTGTGGCGATGAGGCGCAAAACCCATAGCGGTCGCCGGATACCCCGCCACGCCTGCCTAACGGTACCTGGTTGCTCTTCGGATTGCTCAGCGTACTGATACTGAACAAATTGCGACACAATTTTTTGAATCGGTGGCCCTAACCTGCTGGCTAATTGATGAAGCCAGTTCCGCTGCGAAAAGCGATTTAAAAATTGAGTGTATCTATCAGCAAATTCATAGGGCGTTGCGCCTCCAGCATCTTCAAACCCCAGTCGCAGCGCGCTTTTTTGTAAACGGCCGTAAGTCCACACAATTTCATTTGCTAACCGACGCCGACGCTCCCACAGCTGCCAAATCAGTAGGCCAGCCACGGTGCTTGCAATTAGGCCAATCCGACCCCACGGGAATGGGGTAATGGGATCAGCTTCCGGAATCGGGGGTGAAGCTGGTTCTGGCTGCTCAGGAGCAGCTGAGGCCTCAAAGCCGCTGTCTCTGCTTTCATCTTGTGGACTGGGAAATGCGGGTGTTGGTTCAAACTCGATCCAACCATACCCTTCAAAATAAACTTCAGCCCAAGAGTGCCCATTGATTTGGAAAATGGTTTGCACCCCATTTTCGTCTGGAGGTTGGGGCAGGTAGCCAATCCCCATGCGGGCGGGTAAGCCTAAAGAACGAGCCAATACAACCATAGATGAGGCGTAGTAGTCACAATAACCTGTCTGTAAATCAAATAAAAAATAGTCAACAGGGTCTTGATTCTCCGGTGGTAAACTGACGTCTAAGGAGTAAGGATATTGCCGGAGGAACAGCTCAATGGCTCTTGCCTGATCGTAAGGGTTATCAAGGCCTGCAGCGATTTCTTGAGCTAAATCATGTACGCGCTGTGGTATGCTTTCCGGCAATTGCGTGTAGCGAGCAATTGTAACGGGGTTTGCATTAGCAACGGCCGTTTCCCGTAAAGCATCCGGCGAAGCGACCGAGATTCGTGATGTTACCGAATATTCTTGGGCGTCTCCACGAATACGGACCAAATCATCTAAACCTCGCCAATAAGCAATGCTTTCATCTTCAAACGAGACGGGTAAGCCTAGCGTATAGCGCGTTAGTCGATTATCACGCTGCCAGTCGATTTGTTGAAAAAGAAGTTGCTCTCCGTCAATTTCGCGGAGCGCGATCGTTTCCTGAGGGTCAATTGGCTCGGTTCGTTCATCCGTTAAAGCCCATCCACGACCCGTATACTCCTCATAGCTTAACCCACGCCAATGGTTACCACGATAAGCTGCATAGGGGGCAGGAGTTAGGGTACTATCCTCATCCACGATAGAAACTTCTGCCTGCATCATGACAATTTCATAGAGTTCGGGCGAATTCCCAATGAGGTATGAGCGAGGCAAAACACCAACGCCACCAACGCCGCCGGGTGATGGTTCCTGTCTGGGTTGATTGACCCCAGCAAAAATCTCCTCAAAACTATCTTCGGCCGCTTGAACGATGGGTTGATTGGCAAATGCTTCAGCGATTCTTGTAAAGGGGATGCCCGGCACAAGATAGGAGACTGAAATTAGCACGGCGGAGATGCCTAAGGCATAGAGCACCAGTTCGGTGCGCACCTCATCGGAAAAATCGATCTCTTTTTCCTTCCATTCCGTTTCCAGGTTTGAATATTGGAGAACGGCCGTTAAGATGCCAACTTGCCCTACAAAGATCGCGCTCCAAAAGGGGGGCACGTCCCCAAAAAAGAGGTTGATGCTGACACCCAATCCCATCGCGGTTAATCCTAAAAGGGGTTTTCGGTTCCTGAACGTGCTCCAACCGGCATAAGCGGTCAAAAACCAGGTGATTAACCCCAGAGCAAATGCAAATACAATCGTTTCTTGGCTTCGGCCATTGGTGCTCAACGCCCTAAGCCAGCTGCCAAAGCGATCGATAAATAGGGCACTATTTTGTTGCCAGTAGGGGAAGATGCCGCCTTGATTGATGAAGAAAAATTCCAGAGGCGGCCAAAATTTTACGAGGTGAAGGGTCACCACAACGAAGCCGTAAAGAATGAGAAAGATCCATGCGGAAATGGTTGATAACGGCCGTTTTGCTAGCCCGACACTCATCAGCAGGCCCAGATAGCCGGCTGAAAACACTACCCTATCTTCGGGGACCCAACCCACCTCAACAATCGTAATAATACCACTCGACACGGCGCCCAGCAGAAGAACAAAGGGAAGCCAGCCCTCTGCAGGTTGAAACCGGAAGTAAAGAAAATCAAATAGTCGCTTTGCCATGATGCTATTGCCGAGTCATGATTGCTTTTCCCGTACCCGTGACGATATAAGAGATATTTTTCTGGGTTGCCTCAGGTGCCAAACCAAGCTCCCCTTTTTGGACTCTAAGTGTTTGCACACCGATACGCTGCAAATCTTGCTCGAGTGCATCTGTCTTACCAATACCACCAAAACTGTTCTGATCGAGTAAGGTGACATGCGTTTGCACCCCACTTCTTTGTAAACCGTTAAGTTGTGGGATCCAGTCCAGCTGAAAATCTGGCGTGATAAGCACAACGGCCGTTCCCCGCCGCGCCATGCGTTTTAAGTCGACGAGAGCGTTTTGAAGCGGCGTTTCACCATCTGCATGAACTAAAGCTAAAGCCCGCAGCATCCGCCATCTTTGCTCTGCGCCGAGGGCGGGCGTCACAATTTGAGGGATTTGACCGTATCCCGCTAGCCCAATCGGGCGGTTTTGATGTAAAGCTTGAGCTGATAACGCCGCTGCCAGAACAACCGCATGCTCTTCGGTGCCATCCATTCCTTCACCAACCTGCACGGATCGGCGTAAGTCAAGACAGATCCATATGGCGCCCGCGGCATCTAAATCAAAGGTTTTGACAAAAAGTTCTTGCCGTTTGGCAGAGGTCGGCCAATGAATCCAGCGAAAGGGGTCGCTTGGCTGGTAACCTCGAATTGAGGAGGCATTTAGAGTGGCACGGTGAACAGTTTGCTGTGCTCGCGTTTGGCCACTGCTCTGACCGCTTGGTAGCGGGATGGGAATATTGGTGTGGATGGGGGGGTGAATGACAATCTCGTTGCTAACGGGAAAGGTGTGAATGACGGTAAAAATGCCAAAGGGATCGCTGCTTCGTAACTGCCAAGGCCCTAGCTGATATTGCCCTCGCTGCTGACAAACGGCCGTTTCTCGCCACCGAATGACCCCTCTAGCTGGTACGCTGCGCACCGTTGCTGGTCGATACCCAGGCACATTGGCCTGATCGAGCACCTCGACCCAAATAGCGGGTAAGGGGGATTGATTTGATAGGACAAACTGCTCCTCAAGTAAATCTCCCACGGCCACCCAGCCAAACTGAACCTCCCGGTGACCCGATAATCCAGACTGCAAATATTTGGCCCAAACGTAAGCCGTAACAAACAGCCCCCCAATGCCAATTAAAAGCGTGTTCCAAATGCGATCGGGCAAAATAAAGGCAGCAACCAGGCAAACGGCCAGCCAGAACAAAGGCAATCGCAAGCGAAGCTGTATTTCAGAAGCTGATCTTTTCTTACCTTTTGCAGACAGCATAATGCGATTGTGCCACACGCAAAATGGAATGCAAAAATATTAATCTTGGAATGCGGAATTTGGGGTTTGGGATTGGTGATTATTCACCAATCCCAAGGTTGTAAGTGTTCCGAAGTTTCTAATTTGAAAACCCAATTAGATCAAAGCTTCGGAACCTTGAGGAAACGAAGTTTATAGCCGTCATTTTATTCAAAACAGGAACTTCGTTTTACTTAGCTATAAGCGGCAGATAAATTAGCTCTAAATCTGCACTTGGAGGTGGCGGGGGCGGTGGTGGTGGAGGTGGTGGTGTGATTGGATTTCCCTCACCAAACCAGCTTTGGGTTGTGCTATCTGTCTTGAAGAAATTAAGCAAAAATGTGGCCACTTTAACCTCACCAACGTCCGAAGGATGAACGCCATCATCTTCAAGATCACTACATTCCCAAACGAGACCATCACTACGAGGCGTTAAGCCATCGGCCCACATGTAGGGCCCCCAAGATAGCCAAGGTGCTAAGACTGGCCCTTTGTCCGGGTCATAATTCAAAGCAGGATCACCATTGATTTGTGCTTCGACCAACCATTTGAATCCAAAGCCTGACTGATAGGAGTAAGGCTCGGGATTGAGGTCATCTGTCGAGTATCCACCATAAATCCGACTAGACACATAGATCATTTTGAGATTGGGGAAGGTTTCATGGGCGATTTGGACCATTTGCGTCAAATCTCCCTGGAGGAGCGTGCTAAATTCTGGAAAAGATTCGCTCGGATAGCCACGGTTGTTTTTTAACCATATGACTTGGACCTGTTCGTAGGTAAGCTCTAGCTTTTGCAGTGATTTAGGAACCCGGTTTGTCCAGTATAAATCGTTGGGATTGGCCATACGCTGAGTCACAACCCCAGGATTTCCCAAATTGGCAAAAACGACGTTTGGGTGAATATCAGGATCGTTTTCGGCTATTTCTTCAAACGTACCAAACTCTTGGAAATTGTTAGACATACCTACAGACGCAAGCACAATGACCCCATTGGGATCAGGCTGCCCCAGTTCATTGAGCGGCTGTACGGTGCTGGCAATTGCTAACCCGGCTGCTTCATGAGCTGTCGGACGGCTATTCTGCCCATTAGGGTAAAGACCACCCTGCTCGCCAAAATAGGTACCTGTGCCTAAATCGGTTAGGGGAAGGGCATTAATTGATGTATTGCCGCAATCTGCGGCGTGAACGATTTGGATAGTTGAGGGAGGTGGTGCGACGATAACGGCCGTTATCATGCCAACCAATACGATAAACGAGCAAGTGAGCCAATATTTGTTCTTCATTGAAAGTTCCATGTGTTATTGCTTTGACCAATTGAAGTTATTACGAAAGATCCGCAGACATCTTAATAGGATTGCAAACAATATGCAATTAAAAATGATTAACAATAATCTGCTGTTTCGTCTGGCCTAATATGATGGATAAAGTTTGCTAAAAGGCAGACGAAACAGCAGGTTCCGTTCATTTTGTTTCTCATCATTTGATACTAGAAGGAATACTAGAATAAGCTCGCTCATTTTTCTGGGGCAAAAGTTACAATAAAGTAAAGGAATTTTAGGATATTTTTTCATCGAAAGAGCCTTTTTAAGAATGCGAATTATGCTAGAATACGTCAGTTTATTTGGTGACATTTGGCAAACGGAAAGTTGTTATTAAAGATAATTTTTGATAAAGACTTGTCGTTTCCATCGTGAACTGTGATTGATTTGCCGTTTGATATGTAATTCAATTTCCGTTCACCCAAGAGTTTAAAGTGAAACGAAGTTCTTGGTTTAAAAAACACGACGGCCAAAAACTCTGTTTCCTTGAGGTTTCGAAGCTTTTAGTTAATTACAGCCAAATACATTTTGATGGATTCAAATTGATTTTAGCTGTACTTCAAAGCAAACAAAAACAGATCAACCGATTTTTTATCCATCTAATCTTTTTTGTTTGCAATTAACAAGGTTTTCAAATTAGAAACTTCGGAGCATTTAATCGTATTTTGACAAAGTTAGAGGAGCGAATTAATTGAAATGAAGAATTTTCCCCCTGCTTTATTGGTTCTAGAAGATGGAACACAATGGTCAGGCTTAGGGTTTGGTACATTTGGCGATACTACCGGTGAAATTGTATTTAATACATCACTTACTGGATATCAAGAAATTTTAACCGACCCTTCGTATCATGGTCAGCTAATCACGATGACCATGCCCCATATTGGAAATTATGGTGTATCTTCTGAAGATGATGAAAGCGACCGAGTTTGGGCTGCTGCGCTGATTGTGCGTAGCTTGAGTCCTGTTGTAAGTAATTGGCGTGCTAACCAAAGCTTGCCTGATTACTTGGAAGAACGGGGTGTTGTTGGTATCACCGATGTGAATACTCGTGCCCTTGTGCGTCATATTCGTACTCACGGCGCAATGCGTGCCGCTATTTCATCGACTGACCCTAATCCAGAGCGCCTGTTAGCCTTAGCCCGAAACTCCCGCGATATGAATGGCTTGGACTTAGCTATTGAGGTGAGTTGTGAAACCCCGTATGAATGGATGGAAGGTCAGGATTGGTGGCAACCCAAGGAGCAAAATCTAGGCATGTTGGAACGGCCGTTTCACGTTGTGGCCTACGATTTTGGCATCAAACGAAACATCTTGCGTCTGTTAGCTTCCCGCGGCTGTCGTGTTACTGTCGTACCGGCAACAACAACCTCCGATGAAGTTATGGCCATGAACCCGGATGGCGTTTTCCTTTCCAATGGCCCAGGAGACCCAGCGGCAGTCACCTATGCGATTGAAAATATTCGCGACTTGCTGAATAAAAAGCCAATATTTGGGATTTGCTTAGGACATCAGCTTTTAGCCCTAGCCTTAGGAGCCGATACTTACAAGATGAAGTTTGGTCACCGTGGCGGCAATCAGCCTGTTCAAGTCGTCGAATCGGGTCGCGTTCAAATCTCAAGCCATAATCACGGCTTTGCAGTTGATACCAATTCATTGCCTAATGATGTGGTGATGTCGCACATTAATCTGAACGATCGAGTTTGCGAAGGGATTAGCGCCCCTAATTACAAAGCATATTCAGTACAGTACCATCCCGAAAGCTCGCCTGGACCACATGATTCAGATGAACTATTTGATAAGTTCATTACTTTAATGAGTGAAGAGAAAATTACAGCCTGACAATTTTGTTGATTGTCAGGCTTTTTTTTTGTAGAGGAAAAATGCCAAAAAGAACGGATATCCAAAAAATATTAATTATTGGGTCAGGCCCGATTGTCATCGGGCAGGCCTGTGAATTTGATTACTCTGGCGCTCAGGCGTGTAAAGTTTTGCGACGCGAAGGGTATCAAGTGGTCTTGGTCAACTCAAATCCAGCGACTATAATGACTGACCCCGATTTAGCAGATGCCACCTACGTTGAGCCGCTGACCGTCGAATTGGTTGAAAAGGTCATTCAAAATGAGATGCCTGATGCGATTTTGCCAACCGTCGGGGGGCAGACAGCGTTAAATCTAGCCGTAGCACTTCAAGAAAGTGGTGTCTTAGAAAAATATGATGTGTCCTTGTTAGGGGCTGACATTCAAGCCATTCAGCTCGCTGAAGACCGATTAAAGTTTAAAGAAGCAATGATTGCGTCGAATGTGCCTGTGCCTGTTAGTCGCTACGTTCATTCTGTCGAAGAAGCGTGGGAGGCTGTTGAGGAGATTGGCTTTCCAACGTTGATTCGGGCTTCTTTCACGATGGGGGGAGCCGGTGGTGGCGTTGCTAACACCCGTGATGAATTCGAAGCGGTTGTAAGCCACGGCTTGCGCCAAAGCCCGGTCGGTGAAGTGCTGATTGAACGCTCGCTTGTGGGCTGGAAAGAGTACGAGCTTGAGGTGATGCGCGATAATGCAAACAACTTTGTCGTAGTTTGTTCCATTGAAAATGTAGACCCCATGGGTGTGCACACCGGGGACAGTATTACGGTTGCCCCTGCTCAAACCCTCACTGATCGTGAATACCAGCATTTGCGTGACTTGGCCCGCACGATTATGGAAACAGTTGGTGTAGAAACCGGTGGTAGTAATGTCCAGTTTGCCGTTGATCCAGCCACGGGCGAAGTCATTGTTATTGAAATGAATCCACGAGTCTCTCGTTCTTCGGCTTTGGCGAGTAAAGCGACAGGTTTCCCGATTGCTAAAATTGCAGCGCTCCTAGCTGTGGGGTATACGCTTGACGAAATTCCGAACGATATTACCCGTGAAACACCTGCCAGCTTTGAGCCCAGCATTGATTATTGTGTTGTCAAAATGCCCCGCTGGAATTTTGAAAAATTCCCCGGTGTTGACCCAACGCTTGGTCCGCAAATGAAGAGCGTGGGGGAAGTGATGGCGATTGGTCGTACCTTCCCAGAAGCGCTGAACAAAGCGATTCGTGGGCTAGATATTGGTGCGCCGGGCTTTAGCCGCCTGTTGTCTGAACGAGACGGTATGGCTGAAGTGCCGCTGCATCTGCCAACGGCTCAACGCTTGTTCAAAATTGCTTCGGTATTAAATAATGGCGGGACGCCTGAGGATGTGATTGAGAAAACGGCGTTTGATCCGTGGTTTGTGTCTCAGCTTCAGGAGCTTGTGTCTTGTGAGCAAGAATTGATTGCGCTTGGTGAAGGGAGTGAGAATCCGCTGGAGGTGCTAACGGCCGTCTACCTCCAAAAAGTCAAGCGTCTTGGCTTCTCCGATGCAGTCATTGCCAATGCCCTTGGTGCAACCGAAATGGAAGTCCGAGATAAGCGAAAGGCGTTAGGAGTTATTCCCGTTTATTATCGGGTAGACACGTGTGCCGCTGAATTTGAAGCCTTTACCCCTTATCTTTACTCAACTTATGAAAGCCATTGTGAAGCTGAGCCGACTGATAAAAAGAAAGTGATGATTTTGGGCGGTGGCCCAAATCGCATTGGCCAAGGCATTGAATTTGATTACTGCTGTGTGCACTCTTGCTGGGCGTTAAGCGAGCTGGGGTATGAAACCATCATGGTCAATTGCAACCCGGAAACGGTGAGCACTGACTATGATACGGCCGATCGGCTTTATTTTGAACCTTTAACCCTAGAAGATGTGCTCAACATTGTTGATTTAGAACAACCAGAAGGTGTGATTGTTCAGTTTGGTGGACAAACCCCAATCAACCTCACGGCTGGATTAGCAGCCGCTGGTGTCCCCATTTGGGGCACATCAGCCGCTTCAATAGATTTGGCTGAAGATCGCGGTCAGTTTGGTGATTTGCTTAAAGAACTCGAAATTGACCATCCCCAATGGGGCATGGCATCTTCTCCAGAAGAGGCGCAAGCGATTGTCAATCGCATTGGTTATCCCGTTTTAGTACGGCCGTCTTTTGTGCTTGGCGGTCGAGCGATGGCAATTGCTTATAACGACGAGTCAATGCTGGCCTACTTGCATGAAGCAGCTTTAGTATCGGCCGGAAACCCCGTATTAATTGACCAATTTATCGAAGATGCCTTTGAGGTTGACGTTGATGCCGTATCAGATGGAAATCGCGTGGTCATTGCCGGCGTGATGCAGCACATCGAAGAGGCCGGCATTCATTCTGGGGATAGCGCCTGTGTTTTACCTCCTTATAAAATCAGCCTGTATCATCAAAATATTATGCAGGATTACTGCAAAAAATTAGGCCGTGCTTTAAACGTTAAAGGCTTAATGAACATTCAGTTCGCCATCAAGGATGATATTGTCTACGTCATTGAGGTGAATCCACGTGCGAGCCGAACGGTGCCTTTTGTGAGCAAGGCGACCGGTGTGCCGGTGGCTAAAATGGCGGCCCAGGTACAGGCGGGTAAAACGCTTGACGAGCTAGGGTTTGTAGAAATGCCCAAGATCGATGGCTTTTTTGTTAAGGAAGCGGTTCTGCCCTTTAACAAGCTGCCGGGGGCTGACGCCCTGCTTGGTCCTGAAATGCGCAGCACGGGCGAGGTGATGGGACATGCATCCCGATTTGGACATGCATTTATCAAATCCCAAATTGCGGCAGGTGTTCCTTTACCAACGGAGGGGGCAGTCTTGCTGACCGTTAATCAGTTTGACCAAGGCACCGTTTTGCGCATGGCGCGCGATTTACATCGGATGGGTTTCACGCTGTACGCTACGCCAGGGACGGCGACGGCCCTTGAACAAGCGAGCTTACCTGTGGCTTATGTGTCTAAAGCGAATGGGCCTGGCATTACGGCCGTAGATCTCATCGAAGATGGCAAAGTAAATTTGATAATCAATACCCCCTTGGGCCAGCAAGCACACGAAGACCAGAAGGCGATGCGCCAGGCGGCGGTTCGGCATAATGTGCCGCTTATCACGACAATGTCGGCAGCGCAGGCGGCCGTAAGTGGGATTCAGGCGCTGCTAAAGAAGGATTTAGACGTGCGCAGCTTGCAGCACCATTATCAAATCTGACGATAAGTTCTGACGGAATTTGATCGGGGCATGACTTTCTAACGGCCGTTTATAGGATACTGTAAACGGCCGTTTTTGCTGTAAGTCGACTTAAAGTCAAGATTTTGCGGCAAAATTTGCGAAAATAATTAAAAAATGTCAGGTTTTGGGTGATTTTAGCTTAAAAGAGGAGCGCCGCGCATGTGCGCGGCGCCAGGAGCAGAATAAGCTTTAATTAAGCGTGAAGAAGCTAACATCATATTAGCTAGAATTTCTGACGGAACATCTGACGGTCATTTTAGGTTTTGATTTGGGATTGAATAGAGAATGGGGTGAGCCTTTATCTTGACCGATAAAGCTCCAAAAGTCATTAGGAAAAAAGGAGGGGAGTAGTATCACACGTTGCGGCGATGAAGCTGTATCCTGAGCATCTACAACCTTGGGAGAGGAGGTAGTGTGATACTACTCATTCCACAGGTACTGTACTAAGTGTGACTTACGATTGAGTTTACGTTATTCAATTTTTTTGCAAACAAAAAGTTTTTTAGCGCACCTTTTTGCTCATCATTTAAGTGCTCCAAAGTTTCTAATTTGCAAAACCTGTTAGCTAAAAGCTTCGGAACCTCAAGGAAACGAAGTCTTAAGCCGACATTTTATTCAAAACAGAAATTTCGTTTCACTTAGGCGTACTGTACTTGCCTTTGACGCGTTTTATTAAAAAATAAGGGTGCTGAAAGATTATCGTGCTGATTCTCTTCATTCATAAATTCACGCAGAACCTTAGCAAATTCACGCAAGCCCCGGCTGTTGAAGTCGATGCTATTTGTGGCGTGTTGCAGAGGGTCAAAGAATTCGTTGAGCAAATCGTGTTCGCTAAACTCACAGATTTGTATTTGATATTTAGTCGCAGGCACCTGATTGAAGTGGTTGTGGAACGGGGTTTCGTTGCTAGCGGTTAGTAGGATTAAAGTGATCAACGGTTGATAACCATTTTGTGGAGATGGCTTATCCGCTTGAATGAACACGCGCTGTCGACTGTTTATTTTTGCGTTCCACGGAACGCGGAACTGTTTGTGCTGTAGAGGGGTGAGTCGCTTCAAGGCGTTTAACGGCCGTTTATAGGAAGCCGACATATCATGAGAGACTTCTTCGAGTAGTCCGATCAAATCCACGTATTCTCGGCGATTGAGCGAGATCTTGTGCCCAATAAACTCTTCCAGCGGATTATAATCCTCGACCTCATTGATAAAATCAAATTCAACGCGGCAGGGCTGAAATGAAACAACTTGAGGGTTGTCTTTGTGAAAAGTGAAATTGAGTAAAGGCCAACGTTGTTCAACATATAAGTTAGACAGGTTGGCTGTGCTGTAGAATTGGGTATTTTGGGATGAGGCAACTTCCCAGGGGACTTGGAAATCGTGCGTTTCCTCAGGTGATAGTTTGATCCACATTGTCATTTTATTGTTCTCCACGTCACTACTGAAACAATAGGTCTCTTCTCAACTTAGAGTAAGAGGGGGAGAACAATAAAAAATGACAGTTTTGTTACGAAATGACAACCGTTTGTGACAAATCTGATCGAGTAGGAAAATAGTACTACTGTTTCATCTACCTTGATTTAATCAATAAAGATTGTGAAGAAGGTAGATGAGACTTCAGGTTCTGTCCATTTCGATTTCCATCAATTGATGCTGGACAGAACAGTAATGTTCTAGAATCCAACTTCAAACATAGCCTCTAGATCATGTTTTGAAAAGGTTTTAAATGCAATAAGGGTTTCAGAATCGAGAATGCCATCAACTTTAAGCATCTTGTCCGTCACCAGATCAGCTAATGCTTCATTTGTAGCAACTCGTAATATCGCCACTAGATCATACTGTCCCGCTACTGAAAAAACTTCAGAAATACCCTTGATATCTGTTAAAGTTTCCGCAACCTCATTAATTTGGTCCCGTTCAATCACCAATAATACAATTGCTGATACCATATTTTTCTCCTGTTGTTGGGTAATTGTTTGATCGAATTCTACTCTAACTAAGGCTAGTTGACATTTAGATTTTTGTAATAAAAATGGTTGATTAGCTGGTTAGCTCCGATTTACCTGCCTCTGATTGAAAAACGTTGAGCAACACGGCCGTTAATACCAACAGGGCGCCTACCAAAGCTATAGGAGTGGGAAATTCAGCAATAATGAGGGCCACCCAGATCGGGCTAAGTATCGGCTCAAGGGTCTGAATCATGACGGTTTCAACGGCCGTTAAGGCTTTAATGGCTAGCGTCAACAAAATGAACGGCAATCCCAATTGAACCACGCCCAAATAAAAAATAATAGCCCCTTCTCTCAAATTGATATCATTATTGGGAATCCAAACCACGCCAACGGCAAAGGCGATTAAATTTCCCATAATTAAAGTTTCTGCTGCTCCAGAATCTTTTTGGGCGCGTAATGATATCAGCATTGTTGCCAAGCAAATGCCGCTTAGCACCGAGATAAGATTGCCCCAAACCCCGGTTGATGAAAGATCGGCCTGAAAAAAAAGGCCCATACCGAGAAAGATCAGCCCCATCATGAGCCATTCACGTTGGTTCGGATACTCTTTTAAAAGCCAGATGCTGAAAATAGCAACCCAAACGGGTGCCGAATATTGCAGGAAAATAGCGTTAGCGGTGGTGGTGAGGCGGTTAGCGACGGTAAAAGTAATCGTTGTTAAAGCAAAAGCAGAAGCGCCAATAAGGAGCGGTTTTGTAAGCACAATTTTGGGTCGACCTGCACTAAGCCAGACGACTCCTGCGGCCAATAAGCTTCTGGCGGCATTTAAACCGAGCGGGTGCCAGTTAGACAGTTTAATAAAGAGACCGCTGGTGCTCCAGATTATGGTCGCTATGATGAGGTAAATAACTGCTCGACGGTGGGAAATTTGCATGAGCCAAAACTATAGTTGTCCTTAAATATCTTTGCTAGCTGCCTAATTGTGCATGAAGTAAATCTTTCAATGGCTTCATGCCAATCGGTTTAACCCCGCTCTTCGAAATGGCGGTTGCCCATTTTTCATCTAGGAAGAGCTGATAATCACCGACGCGGGCAGGCCAGCTGGCGGTTAAGGTCCGTATTTCCGGTGAATCTGTTGTGGGATGAACGATAAAATAATGCAAGCCAGCCGGTAGATTGTTAAGAATGTGGCTGGCGTGCTTAAGGCGCGCTGCATAATCGTACATTTCATGAAGAGGCATCATCTGGACAGAATCGAATAGGGTTGTGCCCTGCTGTTCAAGCTGTTGTGAGGCTGTAGACAGCATAACGGCCGTATTTTCATCATACCCCATTTCCACGTACTGCTCTTTGCTTCGACGAAGCGCCAAGAAGGGTAGTTGAAATTGGGCTGAGGCCTGAATGTAAAGCGGCAAAAAGTTGGTATGAAACAAAGTGCCCATGTGACTATCGATGTGAGTGGGCTGTATACCCGCTTTGATAGCTGTTTCAATTTGAGCGTTGATTTCAGCGGATACGGCCGTTGCGTCCGCCTTCGCTTGCACCGGTTCTGATTGTCGACAAAAGTAGCCTTCTTCGTCGAGCAGGGTTCTGGAAACGGCCGTGTGCGTTAGCGGCCCCCAACGCATCAAATCCCACTCGCTGGTAATGGTTAAGTGGACCCCCACGTCAAGATTGGGATGGTCTGCCTTTTCACGAATGAGTTTTGCTGCTGCTGGAAACCAAGGGCAGGGCACCATAACAGCAGCTGATGTGAGCGGTGTGTCTATTAACTCAGCATACGCCGCGACAGAAGACTCACACATGCCG
>JBCCFD010000184.1:0-14026 GCA_039029915.1 Chloroflexota bacterium | reverse complement strand
TTGAGTCATTGATGGACGCGACGGCTCATACGGGAACAGCCGCTGAGCGAGCCATGCAGTTGGTGCAGACGGTAAGAGGGGTCATTGGGTAATTGGGTAACTTGTCCTGCGCTTGTGGCAGGATTGGGAGACTAGGAGATTGAATAATTTACGTCCTGAGTTTGTGAAAAGGGTAAGTTTTGAACGGTGATTTGTAATTTTTTTAGGGAACGGCCGTTGCTGTGCAATTAATTGT
The DNA here is from genome assembly GCA_039029915.1 of Chloroflexota bacterium. Classification (GTDB taxonomy): domain Bacteria; phylum Chloroflexota; class Anaerolineae; order Promineifilales; family Promineifilaceae; genus QQUD01. The sequence continues at coordinate 13,791 of JBCCFD010000184.1, read as the reverse complement.
TTTGTTTGACAGGTGGGAGGCTGACTATAGCCTGTTAGGAAGACCTTGCTAGTGCTAGGCACAGGTAACTTCAAATAGAAGATTCACGCATGAAACCAAATTTTTTACTTTACTGTATTTTATTAAGCTGCATCATTTTTACAGCCGCATGTGCAAATGAAATTTCACAAGAAGATAGTTCACCCCAACCTGAAATAGAATGGGTTGAGGCTGAGAGCGTCTCGATTGAAATTACTAAAACCGTTCAAGAACTAGGTTCGCTCAGTGTTGAAGTTGATGAGTTTGATGAGTTTGTTGGTGAAGTGTTTCCTGTCATTCAATTTGAGCGAACATCCTCAGCCTTTGGTGCAGAAGATTTACCAGATAAGTTTGATTTTCTGAACAACGGAGAGCTCGTATTGGAGGATGGGACTGTAATTGATCGTGAAAGTCCTGAAATAGCCGATTCATTAAATAGATTATTCAATACTTACATTCGTTTTGAAGAAATGCATAGTTTTTATGAAGGGGAAGAACATGAAATAGATCATGATGCTATTATCAAAGTTTTTGAACCTGCCAGTCAAAAATATATTATAGTCTTAATAGTTGAAGGTGAAGAGTTGAGTCATGGATTAGCAACAATGGTCGTAGAGCTTCAATTTTTGTTAATCGGTGTGGAACTCCCTTAGCTGGAGTAGAACGGCTGTTATCCTGTGGGCAAGCTGGTAAAGAAATTCTCTCTAGGAATCCGAGCTGTGGTTAGATTTTCTAGGGTGCTGTGGTAAGCGTCCTAACGCGCCACTTTTCTTGGCAATCAGGACGTGCAAAACGGCCGTATTGCTCAACACAGCATTGCAATTGAGTCTCGTTACACCGCTATTGCCCAGATTTTCTAATTAAATCTAATATCGCGAGCAGGTTTTTCAAAAGCATCGCTTCGTGAAAAAAGAAGGGGGGATGCTTCTCGAGGAATTGTGTTGCTAAGGACGAATGTTGATGGGCTGTAAATCGGGACGCTAAATTTTCTAAATCCACCTTATCCGCTTCAGTTGCTGCTTCGTGAAAAAATGAGTCGACTCCTGCCTCGTCCCACAAATCGTAATCTCTAGCTGGCTTGGCTAGGTAACTTAATGCTTTAGGCAGATTGTCTAATACGGGTGCTTCCTGCCATTGGGAAAGCTGGCTAAAAAAGAGATGGATTCTTTGGGTTTCGGCGTATTTTTTGACGGGATATTGCTTATAAAGCGTTGATAATTTTAAAGCAGACTCAATCGGAAGTTCAATTAATTGCTTTTTGACTGCAAAGTAATGTTGTTGTCTTGGTTGGGGGAGTGCCAAAAACTGCTTTCCGTTTAAACTGGCTTCGTCGGCTTGAAATTCATCCAAAATGGGGATGAGAAAGCTGTATTCGTCGGGGAGGGAAAACGGCCGTTTTTCCGGCTTGCGTCGTTTTGGCATAAATTGAATGGTTGGTGCGGCTAATATCAGCGTTATCAACCGCACCAAAAAGAGCCAGTTAAGTGTTCCGAAGTTTCTAATTTGAAAACCCAGCTAGATAAAAGCTTCGGAACCTCGAGGAAACGAAGTTTAAAGCCGGCGTTTTATTCAAAGCAAGAACTTCGTTTCACTTAACTACATTTGGAACGTTTGATAAACTGAAACTTGACCACCATGTTTTGTGTGCGGGTGGTCTTTTACTTTGGCAACAGCATCATCAAGTGAGTCAGCTGAAATCACAGTATACCCCGTAATTGGAAGGGCGTCGTCACTGATTGCACCACCTGCGCTCACCTTTTTAGATTGATTGAACGGATTGCCGCCATCAACAACCGCTTCGCCCATTTGTCCATACCACGCGCCCCAAGCGGCCATGACGGCTTGTTGTTCTTCTTCACTTTCTGGAATGGTGCCACCGGTATAAATAAGTACATAATTTGTCATATGATTTTCTCCTTATGGTGTTTGAAAAATGTTTTTTGCGAACTTCTACTTTAAATGTTCCGAAGCTTCTAAAATGAAAACCTTGTTAGATCAACGCTTCGGAACCTCAAGGAAACGAAGCGTGCAGCCGTTGTTTTCTTCAAGGCTTTAACTTCCTTTCACTTAACGACGATCGAGAACTGCCAGAATCGACAGTAGTATAGACCAATCATTAATCTTTTTGTGACGTTTTTCCTATATCAAGTTGACAGGTCTCTGTCTATAGTTAGCGTATCTTCACGCTTGCCATAAAGAGTGAGCAGACTCTTGGCAAAAACCAAACTAAATTTCTGAGTAGTTGAATAAATCACAAAAGGGTATTAAAAAATACCGCAGTAAATTGTTATGATTTACTTGATAATTGACAGGTTTCGGATCTGATTTTTCAGAAAACATTCCGTCAACTACATGAATAGCTAGTGCGCCGGCCTAAGCAACCGGATGCTGTGTAATGTATTGGTAAATAACGGCCGTAAATGTGAAGAGCGGCCAAAGAAGAAGCGGTGGGTCAGTTGTTCATGAGCAGAACGAACTGAGTCACAAATGTATTGGAGCAGAATACAAAATGATTAATCAACCCGTGAAGCGTCGCGCTGTGCCGACGCGCCCCAAGTCGTCGTCTTATTCCCTCAAAACGATAATTGTTACTAACTTGGCAACTTTGATTGTAGCGGTGTCTGTCTTCTTTTTGACATCGATCATGTTTGCCCAAGAATCAGATATGCTGGTTCACGGTGGTGAATCCGTGATGCTAGAGTGTGACGGTCGCCGGTTTAATATTAGCCGCATTTCACGAACCGAAACGGAATTAACCTGTATCGCTTTACCGGGCCAAACGCCACCTGTTCAACCGACTGAGCTACCTGTTGAACCAACGGCCGTTCCCGTCGAACCAACCACCATCCCCATCGAGCCAACGGCAATCCCTATTGAACCAACCGTTATTCCTGTCGAGCCGACTGAGGTGCCTGTTATCCCACCGCCAGCCCCACCAGAGGAACCGCCTGTACCTCCTGAGCAACCTCCTATTACGGGTCGTGCGTTTTATGTTTCAAAATTAGGCAACAATAGCGATGGTTTATCTTGGGAGTCTGCTTGGAATGAATTAAACCAAGTTGATTGGTCAAAGTTCCAACCGGGTGACACCCTTTTGATTGACGGTGGTGCCGAAAGTATGACGTACCGCACCACATTGCAACCAACTGCCAGCGGGACAGCCGCAGAACCAATTCGCATTCAGCTAGCTGGTGAAAACGGCCGTAATGGGCAAGCCATTTTCTTTGGTGGTCGCAGCACGCCATTGCCTCACTGTGGCCAAACCAGCTATTCGTACAATCCAAATGGGTTGACCACAAATGGCGCTAAATTTGAAGGTGTCTCGTGGATCACGATTGATGGTACAAAATGGCGTGGAATTGTTATTCACGGCATGAACGGTGATGGCATTCGCCTTTATTCAAACACCGATAATTTGACCTTCCGTCATATGGAAATTTACGATAACGGTACCGTTAAACAAAGCGGTGGCGGCTACTATTCAGATGCCAAAGGGATTCGTTTGGAAGGTTCAAACCACACCGTTGAGCGCACCATTATTCATGACAACGGTCAAGATGCGATTCAAAGTAATGGCGCCAATGTTAGCAACTTTACGATTCGCGAATCGTGGTTCTATAACGGCCGTCAACATCCAAATATCGATCAATCCTACAACTATTGTACACACAGCGATGCGCTCCAAATTTTTGACGGTGGCGTTGTGAGCGGCATTAACATTGAAGATTCAGTGCTTGGCCCTGGCTTTACCAACACTATCTTATTGGGTGATAAAAACGTAGATGTGAATAATGTGACCATTAACAATGTGCTTATCTTAAAAAGCGCCGAAAATAGCATCAGCGCCCACAGCACTGCTACAACCTCAGTCAACAATTGGAACATTTCAAACGTAACTGTTTATGGTCCGAACACGGCCTATAACGCAATTACATACAAAGGGCGTGAGCTGGCCATTACCAATAGTGTTTTTGTAGGTAGCCACATTAACATCCCTAATACCTCACCAGCCTTTGGTAATAACTGCCAGTGGGACACGACCGGAATCGACATTGGTGTTGACACGAACCCACAATTTACCTCCGCCTCACCGGAAGCGTTTACCGATGGTAACTATGCGGTTAATGAACGTGCCTGTGCCACTAGCGGCTCGTCTATTACGTCGATTGATGATTTGATGGCTTTGCCTGATAATCAGTAAGGATTAGTTAAGTGAAACGAAGTTCCTGTTTTGAATAAAACGAAGGCTATAAACTTCGTTTCCTCGAGGTTCCGAAGCTTTTATCTACCTGGGTTTTCAAATTAAAAACTTCGGAACACTTAATTAGAGATTAGGAGATTTATTTTTAATCTCTTAATCTCCATCAAAAATGAGTGATGAAGGGGCAGAGAATGTGGTTAGAGTTCTCAGCCCCTTTTTGCTTTGTAAGAATGATTGCGGGAAAAAAGACGCATAATGATCTGGCAAATTGGTAACTAAATTAGACGAGATTGTTATGATTGTAAGCGCCCCCCGTATTTTGAAGATTGTATTGGTTTTAATGGCAAGTTTGATTTTTATTGTTGGCTGCGGTGAGGAGCCAGCGCCAGAAACCGATGCTGAACCCACCGTTGAGATCGCCTTGGAATCTGCAGAAGAAGAACCCACACCAACGGCCGTTTCTCCGACCAACACCCCTGATCCGACAAATACACCCAATCCGACCAACACCCCAAGCCCTACGAATACGGCCGTTCCTACTGAAACGCCGCCCCCAACCGAAACACCATTACCAACCACCGAACCAACGGCCGTTCCCCGCCAAACATTTTATGTTTCACCCAGCGGCAGCAATGAAGACGGTTTAAGCTGGGAAACTGCTTGGTCTGAACTTGATCAAATCGATTGGGCCCAAATTGAGCCTGCCGATTTAATTCTGCTCGATGGCGGTGATGAGCAAATGGTTTATGAAACGACCCTAACGCCCAAAGCGAGTGGGGAAGAAGGGGCCCCCATTCGAATTCAGGTAGCAGAAGAAAACGGCCGTAATGGTCAAGTTATCATTGCTGGCGGTCGAGCTTATGAGTTGCCCTATTGTTTCCAAGATGACTTTGTAGAAGTAGAGTCTGATGGGCTAAGAGATGGTATTCTGCTAGAAAATGTTTCCTGGCTAATCATCGACGGCGGTAAATGGCGCGGTATCGTCATTCACGAAGCAGAGGTTCACGGCATTGACTTTGACCCCAACACCGATCATATCACCCTGCGCAATATGGAAATCTACAACAATGGGTTTGCCAAATTTGAAGAATCCTGGATTCCGAACGGTACAGGGATTACGCTCGACGGCACCAATCATCAGCTACAGCGCCTCATCATTCACGATAATGGTCACGACGCCATCCAAAGCGGCGGTGAAACCTTAGACAGCATCACCATTTCAGAATCATGGATGTACAACAGCATCCCCCATCCCGAGGTTACTGAACAGTCATCCAACTACTGTACCCACACCGATGCCTTTCAAATTTACGGCGGAGAAGTCGTTGAAAACATCAATATTGAGGATTCTGTTTTAGGGCCGGGATTTACGAACACCATCATTTTTGGGGACAAAGTGGTAAATGTGAATAAGGTTTCTTTCAACAATGTGCTGATTTTGAAGGGAGCTGAAAACAACCTAAGTGCCCACAGCACCGCCACATTGGATGTGAAAGAGTGGTCATTTAATCAGGTAACGGTTATCAGCAATAATTCTGCCTTCAACGCCATTACGTTCAAAGGAGCTGAAATCACCATCGAGAATAGCATCTTTCTTGGTGGCCACATCAATATTCCAAACAGCGAGCCAATCGCAGCAAATAACTGCCAGTGGGACACCACCGGTATCACCATTGGAGAAGAAATTAACCCTCAATTTGTATCTGCTGAAGCGGCTCCGTTCTCAATTGAACAGTATGAACCACAAGCAGAAGCGTGTGCAGATAAGGGCAGCACGATTTTTAGTCCGGAAGATTTACTAGCAAGAGAATAATTGAGGAGCGGCGACTGAGCTTGTCAAAATCGAAGCGATACCTACCCTATAGTGGAGGCTGAGCTTGTCGAAGTCGAGGCGGACCAAACCCCATACCGGCGACTGAGCCTGTCGAAGTCAAAGCGGTGCAAATCTCATATCAGTGACTAAGTCTATCAAAGTCAAAGTGGACCAAACCCGATAGCGGCGACTGAGCCTGTTAAAGTCAAAGCGGTGCTAGTAATCTATCATCAATAACCCATCATCCGCCGACAAAACAGCGCTTGAATATGTCCTGAATACGCCGCCATTTTAAGTTCCCAATGCAACCGACGCGCTTTGTTTGTGGAGGAGGCTAGCTTCATCAAAAAGCTAACCACATATTGGGCTGTTGCTTTTGAGAAGATATAGAGCCGAGTCACCATTTTATTTTTTGCTAATCCAACAGTCCGTTCAGAATAAAGAATACCCGTTCGTCGGGCGCGGTTGACTAACCATTCTGGCTGGGTGCGCTCAGGTGGCATAAACTCAGTCACATACCCTTCATAGCAATCTATAAACGTGGCTCCCTTTAACGACAATCGGTGAAACAGATTGGAATCCTCACCTCCTGTGATGCCATAGGCGGGGTCAAAAGGTGGGTTTTCAGCATGGAGCCAATCGGCTTTTACAATGGCATTGCTCGTACGGCCGTTTAAGGTTGGCGTGCCGGTTTCGCCACAGGGGCGGTGGTAAATATAAATGCTTTTGATCCATTCTGGAGCTTCATCATTAAAAATAGAGACAACACGCCCAAACGCTGCATCGGCATCGAACTTATCGAGGGCATTTACCATCGTTTGAATCCATTTGGGACTGGCCTCTTCATCATCGTCGATGAAGAGAATATAGTCCCCTTTTGCTTCAGAAACGGCTTTGTTGCGAGCGAGGCTGATGTTTTTTATGGGCTCGTGCAAGTAGTGGATAGGAATTTGTGAGCGATTGATATATTTTTCGGCAACAGAACGGCCGTTTTCCTCGGGGTCGTTATCTACCACAATGACCTCAAACTTGATATCTTTGGAGACCTCTTGGTTGATTAAACTTTTGAGTAAGTTGGCTAAGAGAAACGGCCGTTTATGCGTATTAACACAGACAGAGCAAAGCTTCATTGAATAAGATTCCTATACAGGTTTAGTGGCGGTCCCAAATCGTTGGCTAACTTTTGACATCATTGTTATTGAAAGTTGAGCCAGCTCTTTAAACTCAGGCACAAAGAATGCGCTTAAGGCAACATAGACGGCGAAATAGGCTGATTTCATCAAGAAGGTTTGCGGGGGCATAAACCAAAGCACCACACCAACCAGTAAGCCAATCACCGTTGGGCGAATAAACGTCAACATATTGGGCGCAATTTTGTAATATCTTAAATATAAGTAGTAGCTAACGATGGCAGAGCTATTCATGATGATAAACGCAAACACCGCCCCAATATACCCAATCGACCGAATCATCAACACGCTTGAAACCAAGTAAACGATGACCGACAGTGTGTTAACCTTTGATGAGGTGCTTGGATAGTTGGCCGACACCAATGAATACCCTAAGATGTTGGCAATGACTCGCAAATAAACCCCAATCATCATGAAAGCAAACGCCAGATAGACTGAACTATATTGGTCTGAGAATAGCAAGGTCACGATTTCCCGACCAAATAAAAAGGCACCGACACAAAGCGCCGTAATCGCCAGTGAAAAAATACCAAGTGATTTATTCATCACCTTGATCGCTTCTTGTTCCTGTTTTTGAGCGAATAGGGAAGAGATGCTTGGGAAGTAGACAGTGATGAATGAGCGGAATATGCGCATAAAGCCGTCTGGGATTTTGAGAGCCACTTCATAAAGGGCAATGCTGAGGGGGTCAAGGTAAAAGTTAATCAAAAAGACGCTGCTTTTGTCGTACCCAATGGTCAAAATGCTGGTGTAATAGAGTGGGAATCCAAAGGTGATGACGCGCTTGAATGTGCCGTTCCCAAATTTCAAATCAAAGAAGCCTAGCTGCCGGAATGGAACCATCCACAGCTGCATTATGATAGACAGCCCCAGCATTGCCAATTCGATATTGAGTAATGCGACCAATGAAAGCTGCTCTAAATAAATAAAAACAAGCGCAAATTTAAAGATGGCCGAGACCACCTGCAAAATAGCGTGATTTTTAAACTGCTGTAGCCCCTGCATCAGATGCAAGAACATTTCTCGAACGCTGTGACCCACAAAAATAAACGGGATAAACAGCACGTATGGCTCCATGCCTTCACCAAGCAAGGGCAGGATAAGATTGCCACCAAAGTAAACAATTAGGCTCAGCACGGTTAAAACAATGAACCGCGTCATTAAAATGACGGTCATCGTTTCCTGCTTTTCTGATTCATCTTCGTTGGATAAAAACTTGACGAGCGTTAGATCAAGCCCCAGATTGCTTAGAATCTTGAAGAACATGGCCGTTGCAAGCACTAAGAAGTATAGCCCTAACGCCTCGGGAGCGACGTAGCGGGTCATGATGGTGATGCTTAGAAAATGAAAAACAACCGTCACGATTGTGCCGGTTGAGGTTGAAATGGATCCTTTTAGAAAACGGGCGATAAAGTTTTTATCCATTGTGGTTTACTTGAATCCTAAGCGAGCCAGCTGCTCTTGTTGCAGGTATTGGACAAATTTGTCGGGGACTGGCCGCTCTTTCCGATTGAGCGCTGCCCAAGTGTAGCCAGCCATCAAAACGATGTTGTATATCGGTGTGAAATGTTTGATGGCTCGACCGGCGCAGCGGGCTAATTCAAAAAGTGGATGATACCCAATTAAGTAATCACGCTGCCCAGCGCGGAATCCGGCCTCCCAAATGGTGCGATTGGCGGTACCCGTGCACCGATGATGGTGCGCCACAAATTCGGGGAAACAAACAACATCCCAGCCGTGCATGCGGGTTGATGTTTCGGCCACGGCGTCAATGCCACCATATTGCAAGCTCATGTAGCCGCCGATGGTGTCAAAGCATTCGCGTCGGAATAACTGGTAAGGGCCACCCACGCTGTTTTCAGATTGATGGACTTCCACAAATTCGCCGTCACAGCGGTCTCGGCGTGAGCCGCCTGCGAGGCCTAATTTTGGAAATTCGGCAAATTTTTGGAGAATTCCTTCGTAGTAGGCGGGGTCAAAGGTGATATCGGCGTCAAGGTTGCCGATGCAATCAAATGGAACGCTAGATAAACGGCCGTATCCAGCCATGACAGCTTTTGCTTTTGAGCCAAAATTTCGTTGACCATCACCATCAGCTCGCATCAGTTCAATCCAATCGTGCTCTGCAGCATACCGACTAATAATATTGTCCGTTTCATCCGTTGAGCCATCGCTCACAATGATCCAGCGAACGGGCTGAATGGTTTGATTGACAATCGATTGAATCGTTTGTTCAATAAATTCGGCTTCATTTCGAGCCGCAGAAACGAGTGCATACGTTAACATAGTTTTCCCTATGGGGTTGTTTGGTTAGAAATAGCCGTTAATGTTTGAGTTTTGACGTAACGGGCTAGTTCGCAAGGTAGCCCGTGCCAATACTCACCGGCATATTGGGTGGAGACATACTCCAAAAATTGTGTGTAAAAATCCGCTGAAAACTCCTCCATCTGTTTAGAATGGTTGGATAGATGGACGTAGTCAGGGTGAACATTTAAAAGTGCTAAGCCCCCTTTTTCAGCGATCCAGTCAAGTTTTCGTTTCCAAATATCATTATTGGGCTGCATTTGAATGATAAACAAAGCGTGATCTTGAGGAAGCGTATAGGGCATTTCAACGAAACCATCAATGACTGAATTTCGGGGGACCATAAAGGGAAAAATTGTGTTTACACCGTCAGATTGGGGTTCAAAAGGGTCGATGTCAAATGTGGATAAATCGTATTCGACGTTTAGCTCTTTAATCCACTCAAGATTATGGTGCATGGCTGGTGCCCGAAATCCAACTGCGCCCCATTCTCGTAGATATTCATTAATTTGTTGCTTACGATGGTTGAAGATAGGGCGTGTTTTAAATAAACGGCCGTCATGATTTAAACCATGTACACCGACCTCGAATCCATTTTTAAGTAGCTCTTGCCGAACACCGCTAGAGGGTCCATATCGCTCTGGCACGATATTAAACAGTGATTTAAAGCCAAGCGCCCGTTCCACCTTCATAAGCGGAATGCACTTATCTAAGCCGAAGCGTGTTTCAACGTCATGAGTAAGCACAAATGCAAATTTCTTGTTGTCTGGCCAACCCTGCCAATGCGTCGGTTTTTTGCCCGCGGGTTCAAAGATGGGCCACACGTGTTGGACTCTAGGTAGCTTGATTTTTGTATATGTCCGTCGTGCTGAAAGCTGTAGATAGCGAGGAATGAGCGGCTTGACTTGATAGAAGATGCGATTGATGCGGGGCTTCATATTCCAATACTCCAATAAATTGGTTGACGCAATATCAGTACACACTTTTGACATTCAAATGCCAAAATAGTCACTCTACTAATTTAGTGAAGTTACCTTAGGATAAAAATTACAAAAAGGTACTATTCAGTTGACGAAAAATGGCTACTTGTTAGCTTGAGATTAGACCATTGAGCTCTAAGCTTGATTCCACGATATCTGCTAGGCGATTGAGAGCGGCGTCTAGTGTATCAACGGCCGTATCCTCACCTCGCCACCCTAAGTGGCGTAGCCAGGCGCGACGAAAGTCGTCGTTGGCAAAAAGACCGTGCAGATAGCAACCCCAAATTTGTTGATTATCAGACATGGCCCCATCAAGAACGGAAACGGCTGTTTCCCCTCGGGTTTCAATCGTTAACCACGGATATGGGCAATCTGTTCGCCCCATGTGGATTTCATAGCCTGTGATTTCCGACCCGTTGAGCGGTGCCATCCATCCCTTGGCACCGGAGATTCTTGCGCTTGCTTGGTGGGTGGCTTTATTCCCTACAAAGGTTGTTTCATACGGCAAAATGCCGAGCCCTTCCAAATGTGGGGCTTCTGCTTCAACCAAATCAGGATCATAAACGTGGGTGCCCAGCATTTGATAACCACCGCAGATACCCACAACGGCCGTATTTCTTTCAGCCAGTTTGCGCAGCGGCTCCGCAAACCCGCGATCGTACAGCCACTGCAAATCAGCCATTGTGCTTTTGGTGCCAGGCAGAATCACGGCGTCTGGGGTGCCGAGCTGCTCTGGTGATTTAACGTAGCGCACGCTGACGCCAGGCTCTTGAATAAGCGGATCAAAATCATCAAAATTTGAGATGCGGGGAATGTGCAGCACGGCAATATCAAGCGTTCCGTTTTCTTCATTTGATTGAAAATTATTGAGGGCCACGCCATCCTCTTCTGGTAAATTCAAATCTTCGACCCAAGGCAATACTCCAAGCACCTTCTTACCGCTACGCTCTACCAAAATTTGGATGCCATCATCAAACAGGGAAAGATCACCGCGGAATTTATTAACAACAAACCCATACACAAGGGCTTGTTCCTCAGGTGGAAAAAGCCACAGCGTACCGAGTAGCTGGGGAAAGATGCCGCCTCGGTCAATGTCACCGACTAAGATAACCGGTGCATTGGCATATCGGGCAATGGCCATGTTGACGATGTCGTTCGACTTTAAATTAAGTTCAACGGGACTGCCAGCCCCTTCGACAATAACCAGATCGTATTCTTCGCGTAGCGAATCTAATGCTTTCGTAACAGTTCCCCAAAGCATCTGTTTGCGTTCAAAGTAGCTGCGAGCTGGTAGCGTTTCACGCGCTTTGCCCATCACCACAACCTGCGACCGCATATTAGATTCTGGCTTGAGCAAAACAGGGTTCATTTCGGCGGTGGGGGAGATGCCTGCGGCGAACGCTTGGGTAATTTGGGCACGGCCGATTTCACTGCCGTCTGCACAAACACCAGCATTGTTGCTCATGTTTTGAGCTTTAAACGGGGCCACTTTGACACCTCGTCGCGCATAAATCCGACACAGCGCCGCCACCAACATGCTTTTGCCTGCTGATGAACTAGTACCTTGAACCATGATTACTTTTCCAGCCATAATTGCCTCTTTTTGGGGATTAGGGACTAGGGATTGGGGACTAGGGATTGAGGGTTGATCAGAATTTCTCAATCCGTCGACAAGCTCAGGACAAGTTACCCAATTACCAATTCACCCAATCTCCTCATTAAATACCACCAAGTGCCAAACCCCGTTGGTTAGTTTTAATTTTGTAATTGCCCCATTTTTGATCGGTTGACTGTGCCAATGCTCGAATGGATCGTTGAAAACAAGCGTTAAGATAGCTTGAATCACCAGACCGTGAACGACGACAATGGCCGTTTCCGCTTCAAATCCCTCATCCAGCCAATCTTGAATTCGAGCTAAAAATTGGGGGCCAGTTTCACCACCGTGGGGTGCTGATTCAAACCAGTCAGGATATTTTTTCCGGGTGCCGTATGGTGCACCGTGCCACTTTCCTAAATCCATTTCCATTAGGCGTGGGTCGGAAACGGCCGTTAATCCCAGCCGATCTGCAATGATGTCTGCTGAAACCTTGGCTCTCAACAAAGGACTTGTGACAACAAGGGCTACGTCCTCTCCAAGCAGTTGTATTGCCGTTTGGGCCATTTGCAAACGGCCGTTTTCATTGAGCTCAATATCCAATTGTCCCTGATACCGTCGCTCAATGTTCCAATCAGTTTGTCCGTGCCGAATGAGGAAAAGAGTTTTCATATGCCGTGTTCAAGGTCTAATGGTCAAGGAGCGGGTTGCAGGCTGTTGGTACTTTCAATCACCCCATCACCCCATCACTCAACAACCATCGACCACCATCACCTCTTCGCCTCTTCACCAAGCACCCGCAAAAACCGCCCATTTTCATCCGGCGTTTGTGTTGAAATGCGCACATAGTTTGGCAATTGATAAGACTCACACAAGCGGACAAGGATACCGTGCTTAAGTAATGTTTGGCGGAACAAACGGCCGTTTACCACATCCATCAAAAAATAGTGCATTGGTGTTGTTCCAATTTGATAACCTAAATTTTGAAGCCCACTTTTGAATTGGTCTGCTTCTTTGGCGAGGCGAGTCCACATGTTGGCATACTCATCCTGCGATTCGATGGCCGCTACGCCCGCCGCTTGCGCCAAACCGTTGACACTCCAAGGAGGCTGCCCTTTGCCTAACCCCCGCACAATTGATTCTTGAGCAAATAACACGCCGAGACGTATCCCGGCCAGCGAGTAATCCTTCGTTAAGGACCGCAGGACGATCACATTGGGTAAATCTAGCTGGATGGCGGATTGAAAATTAGGCAGAAATTGAGCATATGCTTCGTCAATGACAAAAATTGTTTCGGGAAATTGATTGGCCCAGCGGTGCAAAACATCATTCTCAATGAGCTGTCCAGTTGGATTATTGGGGCTACACCAGTGGACCAGCGGCGGCTGTATTTTCTCCAACTGCCGCTCAACCGCTTCCAAATCTACGATAAACTGATGGCCGGCTCTGGCCCGCCACTCAACAACTTTAGCCCCCATCAGGCGAGCAAAACGGCCGTATTCCCCAAACGTGGGTTCCAAAATCAACACAGGGTCATTTCGTTTGAGAAAGGCAAAAGCGATGAGCCATAATAATTCGGCCGTGCCGTTGCCAGCCAGCAGTTGCGACGCAGAAACCTGATAATGACCCGCTAAAACTTCCCGCAGCGTTAAGCATTTTTTGTCTGGATAGCGTGAAATGTTGGCTGTCTG
>JBCCFD010000183.1:0-14090 GCA_039029915.1 Chloroflexota bacterium | reverse complement strand
TCTGCGGGCGCTGGCATAGCGGCTTCTCCATGATTATGTTGAGTGACGGAACGACGCGATTTTAGCTGGGGGAGGGCGGCTTGGCAAAATAAGACATCGTAAGTCTTTAAGACTTACGATGTCGAGTATGTAAAATTTAATCATACTCGACATCGTAAGTCTTAAAGACTTACGATGTCTTATTTTGCCAAGCCGCCCTCCCCCTGCTAAAATCGCGTCGTTCCGTCACTCAACATAATCATGGAGAAGCCGCTATGCCAGCACCCGCAGAACTGCTCGACCTCATCCAACGCTTTGACCGCAATTTAGACGCTTACCGCTCCGGCCAATACAACGAAACACAAGTACGCCGCGAGTTTATTGACCCCTTCCTCAAGCTCCTTGGCTGGGATGTGGATAACAGCAAAGGATACGCAGAGCAATACAAAGATGTGGTGCATGAAGATGCCATCAAAGTGGAAGGCACGACCAAGGCACCAGACTACTCCCTGCGCATCGGAGGACAGCGCAAGCTGTTTGTGGAGGCCAAAAAGCCGTCCGTCAATATCAAGCAAGATATTGCCCCCGCCTTTCAGGTGCGCCGGTATGCGTGGAGTGCCAAACTGCCGCTGAGCATCCTGACCGATTTTGAAGAGTTTGCCGTGTACGATTGCCGCCATCGCCCCGACAAAAACGATGCCGCCAGCCATTCTCGCATCATGTACTTCACCTTTCGAGAGTATGAGGAGAGATGGGACGAACTGGTGGGGCTGTTTTCACCCAAGTCAATTATGCAGGGGGCGTTTGACAAATTTGCCCAGTCAAGCAAGAAAAAACGGGGCACGGCCGAAGTCGATGACGCCTTTCTAGCTGAAATTTCAGAATGGCGCGACACGCTGGCTCGGAATATTGCCTTACGCAACGATGGCATCACCACCCGCCAGCTTAACCACGCTGTGCAGCGCACCATCGACCGACTCATCTTTTTGCGCATTGCGGAGGATCGGGGCATTGAGGCATATGGGCGACTGCGCGAACGGGCCGAGGGGAAAGAGGTATACGCCAGCTTGGGCAAGCTGTTCCAACAGGCAGACGCCAAATACAACTCGGGGCTGTTCCATTTCAAGGCAGAAAAGGGACGCAGTGATGAATCGCTCGACACCTTTACACTAGGGTTGTCGATTGATGACAAGGTGCTCAAAGGAATTATCGAGCGGCTTTATTACCCCGACAGCCCGTACCAGTTTGACGTCATTCCTGCCGATATTTTAGGGCAGGTGTATGAGCAGTTTTTGGGCAAGGTGATTCGGCTCACGGCGGGTGGCCAAGCCAAGGTAGAAGAGAAGCCTGAGGTAAAAAAAGCGGGCGGCGTTTTTTACACCCCCACCTACATTGTTGATTACATTGTTGAGCAAACGGTGGGCAAGCTGGTGGATGGCAAAAAGCCGGGCAAAGCAGGCGGCGTGAGTAAACTGCGGGTGTTAGACCCTGCCTGTGGCTCGGGGAGCTTTTTAATTGGCGCATATCAATTTTTGCTTGATTGGCATTTGGGTGAATATCTCAAAGACACCGGCCGTTGGGCAAAACGGGGTGAACCTACTATCTACCAAAACCAGCGGGGCGAATGGCGGCTGACGATTGGGGAGCGCAAGCGGATTTTGCTGAACAACATTTACGGGGTGGACATCGACCCGCAGGCGGTGGAGGTGACGAAGCTGAGCCTGCTGTTGAAGGTGATGGAGGGGGAGACGGAGCAGACGCTGGGAACCCAAATGCGCCTACTGCCGGAGCGGGTGTTGCCCAACCTGAGCCAAAATATCCAGTGCGGCAATTCGCTGATTGGGCCAGATTTTTACGACGGGCAGATGAGCCTGGGGCTACTGGATGAAGAGGAAATGTATCGCGTCAATGTGTTTGATTGGGCGGCGGCGTTCCCCGATATTGTGCCGTGGGGAGGCTTTGATGCGGTGATTGGCAACCCGCCATACATTCGCATTCAGGCGATGAAGCAATGGGCACCCAAGGAAGTGGAGTTTTACAAAACGGCGTACCAATCAGCCAGCAGGGGCAACTATGATATTTACGTCGTTTTTGTTGAGAAAGGGCTGAAATTACTCAATAACAATAATGGTCTGCTTGGATTCATCCTGCCCAGCAAGTTCTTTTCAACTGACTATGGGCTAGCAATTCGCCAGTTAATTTCCGAAACCAACACTTTAGAAAAGATAATTGATTTTGGGCATCATCAAGTTTTTGAAAATGCTACTACTTATACATGTTTACTATTCTTATCGTCAAAAAACGAGCCTACAACTAACGTCGAGTTTCTAGTAATTGAACCTGAGGAAATCCAAAATATTAGGGGGAATTATGCTCAATTAGACAGAAGGTTTATTAGTGAGCAACCCTGGATGCTAATTAAAACTGGTGAGAGGGACTTGTTAGAGAAGATTACAAGTCAAAGTTTACCTTTAAGTAAAATTATGCTTGACATGGCTAGAGGTTCCAGTACAGGAGCAGATAAAGTATTTGTTCTCAAAAAAACTAAATCTGGAGACCTTGTTACGCATGAAAATGAAAAGGTCCAAATAGAAGCTGAAATTTTGAGAAGACCCATTTACGCAACAGATTTTCACAGATACCTTTTCAGCCCTAAAAATTCCGAGGAAATTATTTTCCCCTATGATGTACAAGCAAATGACTATACTTTATTTGATGAAAGTTATTTCAAGTCTTGTTTTCCTGTTGCATATGCTTACTTAAGCAGTAAAAAAAGTGTTTTAAACAAACGAAAGCAAGCTAAATCATGGTATGGATATAGTGCACCAAGAAGCCTAAATGTTCATGAACAGGCTGAGATTTTTATCCCACTCCTTGCCAACCACGGAATGTTTGCTCTAGCCCCAAATGAAAAAGACCCCTTTACTTTGATGGCAAGTGCTGGTTTTAGCTTGAGAATTGATTCTCAGATTGCTAGCAAAGAGCTAATTGCGGGTTTGATAAATTCCAAACTTATATTTTGGAATTTGAGCCTTATTAGCAATAAGTTTCGAGGCGGTTGGATAACTTGTACTAAACAATATTTCAGCAAATTACCGATTCATGAATTTGCAACAAATCAACATAAGCCTCTTCCAATTACAGATCAGATTTTTGAACTAGTAAAGACTTTAACAGATCTTAAAACAAAAGAGTTATTGGTAAAAACCGCCCAAGAGCGGACGATGCTCCAGCGGCAGATTGGTGCGGTGGATCGGCAGATTGACCAGTTGGTGTATGCGCTGTATGAGCTAACCCCCGAGGAGATCGCCATTGTGGAGGCGGCGGTGAAGTAGGCTTAGACATCGTAAGTCTTGAAGACTTACGATGTCTGGGATGCGAACCAAGCTGTATGGACAACCAAACGAAGTTAGAATACGGCCGTGTTTACCACATTTATCAGCGGGGCAACAATCGAGAGCCAATCTTTTTTGAACCTGAAAATTACCGTTTCTTTTTGGCAAAATATGTGCAATTTATTGAGCCTGTGGCAAAAACATATGCTTACTGTTTGTTAAACAATCATTTCCACCTTTGCATCAAAACAAGAACTGTGGCAGAACAAGAAGGATATCATCAGACATACGATTTCTTAGAGAAATCGTATGTCTCAGCAACGACACCATTTAAACCATTAAGCCCTTCAAATCAGTTTCGCAAACTGTTTATCAGCTATGCGAAGGCAATGAACAAGTGTTACGGCCGTACAGGCTCTCTTTTTGAAAATCGCTTTGGTCGTTCGTAAGGAAGTGTATGATTCAGCCTACTTCCAAAACCTCATCGTCTACATCCATTAAAATCCTCAAACCCATGGCCTGATTGATGCTTTTCGAGAGTGGCCATACTCATCCTACAGCGCATTGGTATCAAAGAAAGAAAGCCGCGTGGACAAAACGGCCGTTTTTTCACAATTCGACACGCTGGATCACTTCATTGAGCGGCACAACGATATGATTGATTTCGATTTTGAATAAACGTTTGGAGACCTGACGGGTTTTGAAAACCCATCAGGTCTGGCACCAAGGAGCATTATGCAACATGAACACCTGCTCACTTACGAACAATCAGGCTGTGGCAACACGGCCGTTAACCTAATCAACCTCCCGCCAAACGACTCGCTCCCTTTGGCAGGACACCCCGAAGAGCGACTGTATTACTTTCTCGACGGGCGGGGCATTTTTTCTATTTATGATCCTGCGCCAGAGGGGGATGTTTATGAAGTGCGCCAGGACATTGCGATTTACCTCACACCGGGCATCAAGCATGAAATTATCAACACGGGTGACTCATCCCTACGCTACATTGAATTTTTGGTCAAAGGGGGCATCATGCCTGAAAGCGACACGGCGTGGACGGCCGTTACCCAACGGGGCGTCACCGTCGATAAACCTGCTGTGGGGTCTGGAGTGGCAGTCACCAAAGTTTTTGACGAACTTAGCAATCCATCAAAACAAGAGGGACAACATCTAACCATTCGGGATGTCTGGCTCCGTCGGCCTCAAATGGTGCTCAATGCTGAAGTACTAACGATTGCCCCAGGCCGAACCACTCGCCTTCATACCCATTATGACAGCAGTGAAACGAGCTTTGTTTTTAACGGTGAGGGACATTTCGTATGGGATGAACAAGAAATTCCGTGTTCAGCGGGATCGGTAATCAGTTATCCTATCGGCGTTCAGCGAAAAGTCGTCAATACGGGTCGGTTCCCCATGACCTATGTTTTAATTGCTGCAAAAATTGAATAGTTATTCTACCCCAAGCTGATTCAACTCGTGAGCTAACTGATCTGCAATGAAGGAACGGCCGTGTTCCGTCAGATGCTCATTTGGGTATTTGTCCCAATTAAAAAATTCCGACTCTAAAGCAAACGTTAAATCTAAAAGCTGGACATCCTTATCGGCTAGGAGTTGAGAGATTACGACCGTATTATTCTCAACCTGCACCGTAAAACGCTCGCCTAATAGCGATTCTCCAAATTGATAATCGATCGGCGTGATGTATAAAATGACATCAATATTGTGGCTTTGATATGTGTCAACAAGCTCAATCATTGCTTTGAGCTTGCGGTGGTCCGGCGGAATTTGCGCCATATACGAATAAATCAAGCTTGCCTCACGGCTTTCAGCCGTCACCCCACTCGTCAAAATATCATTAAATTCACGAACCGTGCCAACCTGCTCTGTTCCGTCATAAACGGCCGTATCTACATATTCTTGATGAGAAACAGATGGTGTATACCAGCGAAAGATTGATAACGGTGTATAGAACGCTTTTAACCACAAGGGGTTATTTTCTCGTAGGTAAAGCGTCTCTTTGTCAAATTGGAACGATGGCCCAATATCCCAAATCGGAGAGAATGATCGCAGGTTGATAGGTACAATAACAACATCGGGCTGCGTTTCTTGGGCCGCGATATAATGGGCAAATTCTGCGTAAAGCCCTAAATGGTAGGCCGAATGAGGCACGCCACCAACCGATTGGGCAACGCTATCTTGTAGCATAATGTGAATAGGGTCTTTATTCTCATCGAGCGGGCTAACATTGGTTAATGAACTGTCACCAAAGTAGATAACGGCCGTTTCGGCCGCCAGCCACGAATCTAGCAATTCAATCGTTGGAATTCGCTGAATAGGGTTCACAAGACCTATCAGCAATTGCAGACAAACAATCACCCCTACAAAAAGACCTAGTTTTGAAAAGAATTTCTTCATTCGATTACAGACGACAAACTATTGTTCCATTGCTCCTGAATTAATAACTGATATTACGTGGAAAAAACCTCTGAGGTTTCTAAACAGACTGGCAATCACTGGCGTTTCTTGAAAAACCTCAGCGGTTTGCACCAGTGGTACTGCGTAACTCCAGTGAATAACTGCTGTTAAGCCATAGATTCTGTTCATTCCGATTCCCATCATTTACTTTAGGACAGAACATTAAAATTGAAAATAAATAAATGGAATCTCATTCGTGATCCCAAAATTTAAAATTAATAGCGCACAAACAATATAAAACGCCCACCGAATTTGGGTCGGCTTCGTTTGAAAATAGTCACCAACCTCCCGAAACTTTTGCAACGGTTCAAGCCCACAGACCAAAAAGATAAGCACAAACAGTAAAAGCAAGACTAAGCCATCCTGGCTTGTCATCTGGACAGAATTTCTTATCAAAGTAAGGGCATCCGATAATGAATTTGCCCGAAAGAATATCCAAGCAAACACAACAAGATGAAATGTTGTAAATATTTTCAGTCGTGTTTCTAAACGAGGATACTCACTGATTCCCAATCGCTTAAGCAAGCTTCGTCGAGTATCGCTTGTCCAAACGCTCAATATCATCATCAAACCGTGCACAAACCCCCAAACAACGAACGTCCAGTTCGCCCCGTGCCACAAGCCACTGACCACAAACACAATCATCAAATTGAGATACATTCGTTTCGCAGGCACGCGATTCCCGCCGAGAGGAATGTACACATAGTCACGGAACCAAGTCGATAGCGAAATATGCCAGCGTCGCCAAAAATCAGGGATTGATGTCGCCATATAGGGCAATTTAAAATTTAGACGCAAATCAAAGCCCATTATTCTGGCCGCGCCAATCGCAATATCCGAATATCCCGAAAAATCACAAAAGATTTGAAGAGCAAACCCATAGGTTGCAAAAATCACGGCTAAACCAAAAGCATCCTCGGGGTTGTTATAAACAGAATTTACATGTTGGGCTAGCTGATCGGCAATCACCACCTTTTTAAACATCCCCCACAGCATAAGCCGTAAACCGCTGCTGATCCGCTGGGCATCAAACTCGAATTGCTGTTTAAATTGAGGTAACAGATGTTGGGGTCGCTCAATTGGCCCAGCGACTAGCTGAGGGAAAAATGAAACAAATAAAGCAAAAATTCCCGCATTTTTTTCTGGCTTAATATTGCCTTTATACACTTCAAATGTGTAGCTCAGCGTTTGAAAAGTGTAAAATGATATCCCCACAGGCAGCACGAGATCAGACGTGGGTAACTCAAGCGTCACCCCCAATGTAGTCACTATCGCCTGAATAGATTGGCTGAAAAAATTATAATATTTAAAAATAAAAAGTAAGCCTAAATTGGAAATCAGGCTGATGGCTAGCAATATTTTTCGCTGACTTTTATCTTCTGTCTCAGCAATTTTTAGCCCAACAATGTAATCCACCACCGTCGAGTAGACAATCAAAAATAGATAAATGGGTCGCCATGCGGCATAAAAAGAATAGCTTGCCCCTAATAATAATAACCAGCGCCATTTGAAGGAAATGGAAAAGTAAACGATCAGAATAATTGAAAAGAAAATCAAAAATTCGATTGAATTAAATATCATTGGCTTGTTCCAATGGCTTAGGCAAAGAAATCATCCACATTAGAGCGTCATCTTAAAACAAAGATAGGACGCTGTGCAAATTATTAATTGTTCAATACAATAAGGCAGTAGAAAGTAAACTTGAGGAACGGCAGGAAATTGCTCTAACAGAATACGGCAACCACCGAACGCTTTCCTCGATAAATGGAAGCATTTATGGTAAATATTACGCCTAAAATGCCCTTCCATTTGCATTGATCAATGGAGAAACCATATGGAAAACAAAGTTAATATTTATCTCGAATACTGTGTGCCTTGAAACTACTCACCGCGTGCCGTGAGCGCGCTAAACGATTTGATGGCTAACTATCAGCACATTATTGACGAAGTCACTGTGAAAATGGGCACTAAGGGCGTTTTTGATGTCAAAGTAGACGGTAAGTTGATTTATTCTAAGCATGAAACAGGTCGCCATGCCGAAGATGGTGAAGTGCTAGAACTTTTTAAACAGCACGTCGGTCCAGATGTAGAAACTTATCCTCAATCAAAATAAAAGCCAATGCAAGAGCTAGTGGAAAGCACCAACAAGAGTGCCTCATTTCCTCTAGCTCTTTTCGTGGTGAACGGAAATAAATCTGCGCATTATGTTTTAAATCTTTTTCCGTTCGCAAATCCCCCACTAACTTTCGTACTTATAGAATCCTTCCCCAGATTTGCGACCCAATTTACCGGCCTGCACCATCCGGCGAATAAGTGGTGACACTCGGTAGCGGTCCTCACCCCACTCTGTGTAAAGTCCCGTTAGCACGCCAAAAACAGTATCTAAGCCAAAATAATCCGCCCATTCTAAGGGACCATATGGATAATTTGTGCCCAGTTTCATCGCTTTATCAATATCCTCCGCTGAGGCAACCCCCTCTAGCAAAGCACTAGCGGCTTCATTAATTAAGCAACAGATAGTGCGTGCCCGAACCAAACCCGGCCCATCAGCTACCTGTACAGGTTCCTGATTCAGGCTGTTGCAAAATTCAAGCGTCTTTTCAAGATATTTGGGATCGGTCTGTAAGCCGCTGGCTATTTCTACAATCCCATTTCGCTGTAGCGGAGGAATAACGCCAAAGCCAACGACGCGTTCAGGGTTTGGCACCCATGAAGCAGCTTGCGTGACGCTTGATGCCAACGCTGAAGTGACTATGAGCGCATCTTGAGGGATAAATGAAGCAAGTGAAACGATTAGCTCTTCCTTAGCACCGGCTGATTCATTGTGTATTTCGATAGCTACATCAGCATTGGCCGCATCAGGCATCGCCCAACCGCTTTGCACGGCCGATTGAAAATCCTCAACCAGATACATCACCGTATTGTGCCCAGCTTCTTCGCACAGAATCCCTATTTCTCTCACAAATGGCATTTCGCCAGCAATGACGACCTTCATCTTCTACTCCTGATTGGTAGCTTTTTAGCTGGTCAGCAGTTTAGCTAGTCAGCAGTTCAGCTTGGCATTATTAGCAACGGAAGTATAGCGGGTTTGTGTGTGATAGGCATGGATTATGGGGTTTAGGAGCAAGATAAATTGGCGTTTTAGGGGTGGGAAATTAAACAATTGAGTAATTAGGCAAGCCAAGTTTGCAAAATCGTCATTCGTCAATTGTCAATTTTCAATCGAAAAATCCACCATTGACGCATTTTCCGTTCCCTGCTACAAACGAAATATGGAACCTAAAGTTTTGGTCATTGAGGATGATGAGACATTATCCGAAATGCTTGAATATAATTTAGCCCGACAGGGGTATGCAGTAACGGTCGCCAAAGACGGCCGTTCCGGGGTCGATTTAACACGCTCCATTCATCCTGATTTGCTCGTTTTAGATTTAATGCTCCCGGGTCTTGACGGCTTCGAAGTGTGCCGTATGGTTCGTCAAGAGTTTAATGTGCCCATTTTGATGCTCACCGCGAAGTCAGAAGAAATTGATCGGGTGGTTGGTTTAGAAATGGGGGCAGATGATTATTTAACCAAGCCATTTAGCATGCGAGAGCTACTGGCAAGGGTAAAAGCGCTTTTGCGACGCGTCCAAATGATCCGGGATGAGGTCCAAGAAGCTGTGCCAGCTCCTGAATCATCATCCCCCTCAATGGAACAGTCTAATTTTGTTTTTGACAACTTGGTCATTAATTTAAATCGGCGCGAGGTGACATTAAACGGCCGTGTTTTGCAATTAAAGCCGAAAGAGTTTGAACTTTTAACCTTTTTAGCAAAACATCGTGGCATCGCGCTTTCCCGTGACCTCATTCTTGAGCGTGTTTGGGGGTGGACCTTTGATGGAAACAGCCGTACGGTTGATGTCCACGTGCGCTGGCTTCGAGAAAAAATTGAGGTCAATCCAAGCAGTGCAGAGCGTATTATGACAGTCCGCGGCATCGGGTACCGCTTCGAAGGGTAAATTCCCAGCGCAATTTATCCATTTTCTCTTTTCATATTCAGTAGGACTTACGCACCCTGAGCTTGTCGAAGGGTTAAGAAAGTCACTTCGACAGGCTCAGTGACCGTTATTTGCGTAAGTCCTATTCAGTAAAAGATATGTTTTCCAAAATCCAGTGGCGTATCACGTTTTTAAGTTTACTCTTTTCGCTCATCATCATGGCCGTGATGTATGGTGTGATTAGTCGACCAAGCTGCTTAGAAGATTGTGTTCAACAGACGCTAGCGACTAGTTTTTTGGCGTTTATTGGTTCAGCTTTGGCCATTGGGTACATTGTTCGGGAACGAACTTCAAAACCGATTGAGCATCTCACAGAAATTGCCGATCGAATTTCAGATGGCGACATTAATGCTAGGGTCTTGCCTCGAACGCGTGATGAGGTAGGACTCTTCAATCAATCGTTTAATCGCATGACGGAAAGTCTGACCGATAAAATTGTGTCGCTCAATGAAGAACAGTCACAACTCGCAACGGCCGTTAATTACATGGCCGATGGTGTCATTATTACCGATGAAAGAAGCTATGTTCTTTTGATCAATCCTGCCGCTCGGAAGCTGCTTGAAGCTAAAGAAAAAAAGAGTTTAGGTCGCTCGTTTGCTGAAGTTGTGCGCCATCATCAGCTGATTGATCTACTGCAGCGGTGCCAAACCCTGCAAGAAGAGCAAACTGAAGCGGTTGAAATTGGTCGGGAGCTTTTCTTACAAACCATTGTGACACCCATTCAAGAAAACAATGCCCTGAGTTATCTCATCATCCTTCAAAACTTGACGCCCATTCGTCGCCTACAAACAATTCGTCGCGATTTTATCAGTAATATTTCGCACGAACTGCGGACACCGCTGGCTTCCCTTCGGGCTGTTGTGGAAACGCTGCAAGATCATGCGCTTGAAGATCCACAGTTGGCGAATCGCTTTTTAGGTCGAGCTGAAGGTGAGATTGATGTCATGACGCAGATGGTGGAAGAATTGCTTGAGCTTTCAAAGATTGAGTCAGGTCAGGTGCCGTTGAAGCTGGAAAAAACGGCCGTTTCTGCGCTGTTCCTCAATCCAGCAGACCGCTTCAAGGAGATGGCAGAACGCAACGAAATTAATCTCATCTTAAACCTCCCCGCTAACCTCCCCTTCGTTCTTGCAGACAGATATCGCATTCATCAAGTCGTTAGCAACCTCTTGCACAACGCTATCAAATACACGGATCCTGGCGGAAGTATCATCCTCCATGCCGCTACAAAATCCAGAAAACATCCCAACAAGGTCATTTTATCGGTTGAAGATTCAGGTAGTGGCATTTCTAAAGAAGATGTTCCCCGCATTTTCGAACGATTTTACAAATCAGACCGCGCCCGCACGCGCCAAAAAGGGGGCACCGGGCTTGGCTTAGCCATTTGTAAGCACATCGTCGAGTCACACAATGGCGAAATATGGGTCAGAAGCCAAGAAGGAAATGGAAGCTCATTTTTCTTTTCGCTACCGCAAGCTGAGGGATAGCACCCGTATTCAGTAGACACGATCGATCGGACATGACTCTCATGCTCAAAGAATCCTATCCAAAGATTACTAGATCAATCTTCGCCTAATCCTCTGCAAACCGCCTCACACCACCCGCTTGCCCACCTGCGATCCAAAAACCATCGTCTGTTTTGATCAGTAAACGGCCGTTAAAAGGCGTCGGGGCTTTAGGAATCGTTGTGGAGTTGTCTCGCCATTCAATCATCTGGTCCGTTTGCAAACCAAGCCACAAGTGATTATTAGCAACGGGGTTTATAGCGCGGATGGGTGCCTCAGCTCCATAAAGTAAAGAAATTTCATCACCAACTTGCCAAAGCTGGTTATTGACGGCAGCGTAAATAAGTCCATCGTCTGTTTGAGCAATATCATATGTCACAATCGCCAGGTCTGACCCTAGTGCCGTCGAGCCGCTCTTTTCACGTAATTGGGTAGCAAAATCAACCATCCCGTTTTCCGCATCAATGCGCAAAAGGGTTCGATTACTCCCCACCCACATACGGTTTCCATCCCACAAAAGAGCATTCACCGCGTGAGGGGAACGGCCGTTAAACCGTTCTTCGTCCGTCAAAAAATCAGCATAGGTAAAGTTTTGACCATCCCATACCGTGAGTCCAGCCGTTGTGCCAAACCAAAGATGATTATTGCTGTCTTGAGAAACGGCCGTTACCGCCCCACCCGCAATACCGCTTCCCGGAAAATTTCCAGAACTCAGATGCGCCCAATTGCCTTGGTCAAAATCATAAAAGCTGGCCCCAGCATCATGAGTCACCCACAGCCCTTGCTCAATCTCAAAAAAAGAATGAACGCCTGGGGCGGGAAGAACCATCGTCAGGTCTTCCCATTCAGCAGGAGGTGTGTCCGATCTAAACCGAAACGCACCATATGCCCCACCCAGCCAAATAGCCCCTTGGCTATCCTGAAATATTGCTCGATGTCGATTTGATGAAGGGATTTTGTCTGATTGCCACCCAGACCAACTATTTCCATCAAAAACTGAGAGGCCTCCACCGAGACTGCCATAGTAAACACGGCCGTTTTCTACCAAAATCTGCGTGTTAAATCGGCTAGACATCCCTATTTCATCGTCAAAAAAGGAGAGGCAGCCACGATCAGACGGTGAAAAGTGACAAACCCCACCAAAGGCTGTGTTGGTCCAAATGGTGTCGTCTTCACCAATTGCAATACTGTCCACGCGCGTAAAGTAAGGCCAATCGCGCATCTCACTCGCAGGGAAAAAGGTGATTTCACCTTCAGGGGAGATACGGGTTAAGCCAATTAAATTGCCTAACCACAGATTGTTCTGAGCATCAACATTGAGCGCGCGAACGGCCGTTTCTGAAATCGTCGAACTCGGATCATCCAGTCGGGAGCCTTCCTCAAACAGATTCACAACCCCGTCTTCAATTTCCAAAACCACTTCTTGATAAGCAACCCAGAGTGTGTTGGTCGCTTCCACAAATGCGAGTGCATTAACCTCAGAATGACCCAGCTCGCCGCTCTCTAACTGTTGCCAACGGGTTTGCCGACGATCAAATTGAGCAACATCGCCATCCTCAAAGCCAACCGACAAAACATGTTCATCACAGTGCAATGCCACAATCGGCCCATCTACAAGCAACCCTGTTGAAAAATCTGACCATTGGTTTGATTGCAACTCAAATCGAGCTAGTCCTGAGGCCGTTCCAACAAACAAGACATCCTCTGGAAAAGTACAGTGGGCGACCGCTTCCGTACGATTGCTCAGTAATCCGTCAGCTGAGGTCCATGTTTTTGTCAGCTCACTTGTTTGTAAATCCCATTGAGCAATGCCCCCATCGGTGGCAGCAAACAGATGGTTCTCAAAGATTGCGATGCTTTTTATTTCGTTAACGGCCGTGTAATCTATTCAGACACCCTCGTTGCTACACGAAGGAAAGAAGACGGGAGCCAAAAAAATAATGAAAATAATCAGCCACTTTTTATCTCTCACTTATCACTTTTCACTTTTGTTTCATATTCAATTCTCACAAATGGACTCAACGTCCTTCTTTCAAAATATAAGATAAAAGCCGCAAAATTTAGTATGAAGGATTCCAAAATCTGGGAAAACTCAACGATTATGTCAACTAATTACAAATTGTTAACAAAACCATATCCAATCATTAACGGATGCCCGAAAGCAACCTGATAAACTCATATTAGTGAAAAATTTAACAGGCAAATAAAAGCGATCGGAATAAATTCCTCGCTTTTTTTTTGCCCAAAAGAAATTACGGAGAAAAGAAGAACATGCGTATTAAATCTTTAGCAATTTTTGCTCTCCTTGCACTTTTGCTAGCCGCTTGCGGTGGCAGTGCTGCAGAGCCAGAAATCATTACGGAGACTGTTGAAATTGAAGTAACGCGCGTTGTTACCGAAACAGAAACTGTTGTTGAAACAGAAACTGTTACCGAAACTGTTACTGAAACTGTTACCGAAACTGTTACCGAAGTAGTAGAAGTCCTCGCACTCCCAGCAGTTGACCCATTGGCTGTCACCGGCGACATCGCTGCAGCGGGTAGCTCAACCGTATTCCCATTAGCAGAACGCATGGCGGAACGCTTCACAGAAGAAGGTTACGGCGGCAACATCACCATCGACTCTATCGGTTCTGGGGGTGGCTTCGAACGCTTCTGCGTTGATGGTGCTTCTGACATCTCTAACGCTTCTCGTCCAATCAAGGATTCAGAAGTTGAGCAATGCCAATCAATCGGCCGTGACCCCATCGAATTCCG
>JBCCFD010000182.1:0-14121 GCA_039029915.1 Chloroflexota bacterium | reverse complement strand
TCCATCAACGCTTCTCGATTATTTTCTAGTGAGCCAATCGCGGCATCCATATCAGGAATATCGAGCACTTGAATTTGCCCAATCATGATGGGATCAGAGGATTCTGTTTGGAAGCCACCTCCAGCCCGTATGAGCTTTGCAGAGTGGCTCACTGCGGCTAAAACGCTGGGCTCTTCAACCGCCATAGGAATAAGATAGTCCCGATTGTTTAGCGTAAAGTTAACTGCGACCCCTAAGGGTAGTGAGAAAACACCCAGCACATTTTCAACCATTTTATCAGCTTGTTGGCGATTGAGGCTGTGCCCCTTGAGTATGGCAATATCGTCTTCAGTGAGATTAGCCCAATCTGAAACAATATCGACACGTTCTTCTAACGGCCGTTTGTAAAAACCGGGCAATCGTGAGCTTTTTTGACCAAATTCCATAATCTTTTCCTCAATAAATGCTGTGTCCCTTGAGCAAAAATTTTTGCACACAAGAAATCTTCATAATTTATAGAGGGAAAGATCTGTCAAAAGCTATCCAGACACCTTTTGAGAGCTATTTTGAGTAGGAAATTAAGTGGACAATCGTGAATAAGGCTGTTGATATCCCATACGCCTAGGAAACGGAAAGAGCTGCGGTCACTTTACAGCATTAAGTGAGGGGTGTGCATACCCATAACCCCCGATGGATTAATCCACCGGTTAGCAAAAGAAACCTGCTTAAGCAGGTTAGAGTCACTCATTTTCAGGCTAATCTAACATGATTTATCATGTTTCAACGCCTAGCTGGGGAATTTATTCCTCACTGAATGGAAGGATGCACACCCCTCTATTAAGTGCAAACAAAAATGTTTCGATGGATGAAATTATATTGATCCATTTTTGTAGGTTGCCAAATTGGGACGATTTAGTAAATCGTCCCACAGATATCCCATATAACTTTTATGCTTGCACTTAGCTCAATTCTTCACGGAACAAGGTTGGTTGCAGAACGATGATTTGTAGCGCTTCGGGGATATTTTGGCGACTGATTTCGACATATGAACTTGCTTGGCGAATCACCTGAGCACTGGGGTAGTGAGAAAGAAACTCATCAACAGGGAGCATGAAAAATCGCGGTCCGGAAATGCGATAATGCATGGGGATAACAATTTTAGGCTTAATTTTGTCGATAACATGATGCAAATCAGGCAAGGCAATAGTAGGATGTCCGCCAACGAGAGCAAACAAAATATCGGTTCCCTGCAAGGCCTCAATTTGAGCCGGGGATAAGGGATTCCCGACATCACCCATGTGCGTTATATTGATGCCTTCGATTGTGAAGCGGTACATGGCATTGTCTCGAATAATATGATCATCTTTGGTTAGGCTCTCTTGAGACCAAATCGACGAGAAGGAAATGCCTTTGGTGGTTGCGCCATGCTCAACAATATCAGTGGCCGTGACAAGCTCGAAGCCTGCCGGAATGGTCTCAACATAGCAGTGCGCTTCATCATCATCTGAACTGCGCACAACAATGTCGGCAGGCTCAGTGATTGGTGGCAAATTCATGATGTCGTTCGGTTCAAATGGGTCGGTAATGATTCGCAACCCATCCCCTTCAATCAAAAATGAAGCGTGCGCTAGCCATTGAATTCTCATATTCTTTTCCTTTGATCGATTTAAAGGTTTATGATTCACCTTGCAAAGGCAGTCGGGCGGAACCTCGTTGAATCAGCTCGCCAGGCAGCAAAATGATCTGTCCGGTTGGTAGCAGATCATGAGAAGGCGTCAGAAGAGAAACGGCCGTTTCGACGAGTTGCGTAGCGGATTGCCGAATCGTTGTCAGATCATAAGTGGGCCATCTAGCGCTTGGAATGTCATCATAGCCAATCACTGAAAGCTCATCTGGAATTTTGATACCAAGCTTGAATCGAGCAGCATCCATTGTGCCTAAAGCCATAATATCCGCTGCGCAAAAAATAGCGTCAGGCGGATTATCTCTATCTAGCAAGCGCAAAGCTGCTTCATAACCTGAATCATAGGTATAGGCACCCTCCTCAAGCAGGATATTTTCACAGCCACGCTCACGCAGCCTATCAGCAAACCCCTTCTGGCGCAGCGCATTCGTGGCCGTCACACCAACACCTGTCATAAAGGCAATTTTCTGATGACCGGCATCGAGCAGGGCATCGGCAACCAGCCGTCCCCCCAGTTCGTTGTCGCTACAAACGGCGTTTGCTAGCGTATCTGGCACTGTTCGATTGAGCATAACAACCGGTGTGCCCATGCTGGTGTACTTATCAATCAGCTCACGTCCCGGCGTAGATGAGGCAATGATCAGCGCATCCACCTGATAGCTCATAATACGCGGCAGAATCTCATCAACGGGTCGTGTTTCATGTGTATTAAAAAGTAATACCTGCTTACCTAATGCTTGAAGACGACGCGTAAATTCCACCAGAACCTTAGGATAAAAGAGACTGCGCGTAATGTTGCCCATAATGATGGCCACCAGATCAGTTTTTTGCGTTGTTAAGCCTCGGGCTAGCGCGTTTGGTTGATATCCAAGCCTAGCCGCGGTTGCCAGCACGTGTTCTCGTGTAGAAGGATTGATGTTGCCGTTTGGATCAAACGCCCGCGAAACAGTCGGCTGGGATACACCAGCCAGCTGAGCAACGTCATATGAGGTAACTTTTCGTTGTGTCATTTTTATTCCTATTTGCAAACGGAAAAGGCTACAAAAAGTGTTTGATGAGGTTGCCGTTTCCAAGCAATTTGAATGCGGATTCAAACTATATATGAATTCCTGACAGGCGTCAATTTGTAGCCTTTTCTGTCTAAGTTGACAAAAAACAGAGGATATCCTAAAGTATGTATGCGGATTCATGAATCCGCATACATAAACCCCCTCAACTATTCTTAGGAGAAGATACCCATGACGAGAAAAAGATCGCTTATACATTTTATGTCAATGGTGCTGGCTCTATTCCTCCTGTTGATTGCTTGCGGTCAACCCACAATCCCAGCCGAAAATACCCCCGAAGAGGATGCACCAGCAGAGAGTGAAACGGCCGTTGAAGAAGTAAGCGGCGATGATGAAGCTATGGATGGCCCTGTTACCCTTAATGTCTTGGTGGGACACTGGACTGTGGGTGCAGATGAATCCCCGTTTGACCGCGCCAAAGCAGAACTTGAGGCCCGGCATCCGAACGTCGAGGTAGTATTTGACGTTCAGCAAGGTGGGGGCAATGTTCGCTCAAAATTCCTAAGTTCA
This sequence comes from Chloroflexota bacterium, assembly GCA_039029915.1. Classification (GTDB taxonomy): domain Bacteria; phylum Chloroflexota; class Anaerolineae; order Promineifilales; family Promineifilaceae; genus QQUD01. Next base: position 10,881 of record JBCCFD010000182.1, on the reverse strand, counting down.
ACCGCAGCCGGTGAAGCGCCAGACGTTGCCATGGTTGACTCTATGGCCATCGGTGAGATGGCAACAGCCGGACTGCTGGCCGATTTAACGCCTTTCGCTGACCAATGGGACCAGTGGGATGATTTACTTCCCGGGTTCGTGGATGCTGGCTCATGGGAAGGTGTGCCCTATGGCGTTTTCATGAACACCGACATGCGCGTCCTCGTTTACAACAAGCAGCTCTTTGAGGCAGCCGGGCTTGATCCAAATCAACCCCCAACCACTTGGGACGAACTGTTTGAATACTCAGAGGCACTCAACGATCCCCCTAACGTTTACGCTATGCAGTTCCCCGGTGCGTCTGAAGAACAGCTGTCAATGCGCTGGTATATGTTCCTACGCGGGGCAGGCGGCGACATTCTTGATGAAAACGGTTGTGCGGCATTCAACAGCACTGCGGGCGTCGACGCCGCTAACCTTTATAAGCAATTGATTGATGACGGCTATACGCCAATTGATGTTCTAAGCACCTCAGCCAACGACAACGACAAAGCCCTAGCCGGTGGCACCTATGCCATGGGTATTGTTGGCTCATGGTTCTTCAACTTTGCTAAGGAAGCTGGCATCGATACGGTTGAGGCTTTTAACGAAACGTTCGGCGTCGCCCCTGTGCCAAGCCCTGACGGCAGTGGAAGCCCGTCTAGCGCCGGTGGTTGGACTGTTGCCCTACCGGAAGGCTCACAAAATAAAGAGCTAGCTTGGGAATTTATCACCATCGCTATGAATCAAGTGAATCATCGCGATTGGGCGTTGGCTCGTGGCTATGTCCCAGTGCGGAGCAGTCTTGCCAGCGAAGCCGGTCAGTTTAGCGAAGTCATTCCATTCTTCCCCACGTTACAAGAGATGCTTCCCGACGCTCGCACGCGCCCCGCTGTGCCAGAATATAACCAGATGAGCGCAGAAGTCCAAGCGGCATTGCAAGCTGTTATGCTTGGCGAAATGGACGCACAGGAAGCGCTGAATCAGGCAGCAGAAAATGCAAACGAACTCCTTTCATCGTGTGGTGAGGGCGTATCATCCACGGGTGAATCGATGGATGAGCTTATGGCTGATGATGAGCCCGTCACCCTCAATGTTTTGGTAGGACACTGGACCGTTGGCGCAGATGAATCGATGTTCGATCGCGCTAAAGCTGAAATTGAAGCTCGCCATCCAAATGTTGAAGTTGTGTTTGATGTGCAGCAGGGTGGTGGCAACGTTCGCTCGAAGTTCTTGAGCTCAACAGCGGCTGGCGAAGCACCCGATGTTGCAATGGTGGACTCAATGGCCATCGGTGAGATGGTTGAGGCAGGCTTGCTGACCGATCTGACATCGTTTTCAACAGATTGGGATCAATGGGACGATATTTTGCCGGGCTTCCGTGATGCGGGTTCGTGGGAAGGTATCCCCTATGGCATTTTCATGAACACAGATATGCGCGTCCTCGTTTACAACAAGCGGCTTTTCGAAGAAGCGGGGCTTGACCCAAACCAACCCCCAACCACTTGGGATGAATTGCTTGAGTTCTCTGAAGTGCTCAACAATCCACCCGCTGTTTATGCCATGCAGTTCCCAGGTGCGTCTGAGGAACAGCTTTCCATGCGCTGGTACATGTTCCTACGTGGAGCAGGTGGTGACATCCTCGATTCAGACGGCTGTGCGGCCTTTAACAGCTCCGCTGGCGTTGAGGCGGCTAATCTATATAAGCAGATGATCGAAGATGGCTACACGCCAATTGACGTTCTAAGCACCTCAGCTAACGACAACGACAAAGCCCTAGCGGGTGGTACTTATGCGATGGGTATTGTTGGCTCATGGTTCTTCAACTTTGCCAAAGAAGCGGGCATCGATACGGTTGAAGCGTTTAACGAGACCTTTGGGGTCGCAGCCGTGCCTAGCCCTGATGGGTCTGCTAGCCCCCCAAGCGCGGGTGGTTGGACTGTGGCACTACCGGAAGGGTCAGAACATAAAGAGCTAGCTTGGGAGTTTATTACAATTGCTATGAATCAGGCGAATCACCGAGACTGGGCTTTAGCCCGTGGCTATGTGCCGGTTCGCGCTAGCTTGACAGGTGACCCTGAATTCAACGATGTTATCCCATTCTTTGACACGCTTGAAGATCTGCTGCCTATAGCACAGACCCGTCCGGCTATTCCGCAATACGGTCAATTGAGCGCAGAGGTACAGATGGCCCTACAGGCTGTTATGCTGGGTGAAGCGGATGCTCAAGAAGCACTCGACGCAGCGGCAGGCAATGTCAATGACATTTTGGGCTGTAGCTAGACACTGTATTTCATCAGTTTTTTGATAAGTCGTGATCAGGAATTTGGGAAATGATGAGAGTGACCTCTCAAATTTCCCAAATTCCGGTCATTCATGATAATCAATTCGCTACTGTGTCGCATTAGTTACTTCGTTACAATTACTCTGATTGATCAACCCTGTTCGACCGACAGTATCGGTCGGACGTATCCTCAATGTGAAATTGCTTATGAATACTCTGTTTTTTACCGACAGACAAAGGCGGATTGCGTTTTCGTACGCTTTTTTAACACCGCTTCTCGTTATCTACATTCTGCTCATGATTTACCCTCTGGTGCGTGGAGCAATTTGGAGCCTGCAAGATTTAAGCTTAGCGGCAATGGCCGGCGGGCAAGATATTAGTTTCGTCGGATTAGAAAATTATCGTGACCTTCTAGCTGACACCACGTTTTGGCGCAAAATTGTGCCTAATACTGTTTTCTTCGTGGCTGGCTCGGTGGTGCTACAAATTGCTTTGGGCATTGGGTTAGCCCTTCTGCTCAATCAGGATTTTATTGTTGGTAAACGGTTAATTCGCTCGCTCGTGCTGTTGCCGTGGGTCACGGCTAATGTCGTTGTGGCTTACTCTTGGGTGTTTATTTATGACAGCCGACTGGGGTTAGCTAATCAAGTTTTGCTGGGGCTGGGACTTGATCCCGTTTCGTGGCTTGCAGACCGAACGATAGTGATGCCGGCCATCATCCTGGCCAACGTTTGGCGGGGCACGGCGTTTGCGATGCTGATTCATACGTCTGGCTTACAAAGTATTTCGGAAGATTTATTTGAAGCGGCGGCCATTGATGGGGCGAGTCCTTGGCAAATGATTAGACGGATCACGATTCCCTTATTACGGCCGTTTACATTACTCAATCTGCTTTATGCCACGATGGCCACGCTCAACGTCTTCGATCTCATATTTGTAATGACGGGTGGGGGTCCACTCAATAATAGCTCAGTGGCCTCGCTCTACATGTATGACATCTCATTTACGCAGGGTCGATTTGGTTACGGCGCCGCTATTTCGATGTTTCTGCTTCTCGTTAACATTGTTATGACCTACTTCTTTGTTCGCTGGTCTGGGGAGGATGTGTAAATGCCTAAAACAACCTCAACGTCTTGGAAAGTTATCACCTATGTACTGCTCGGACTGTGGCTGCTATTTGCGATTGTGCCTTTGTTCTGGATGGTCGGAGCATCAATCAAGTCGCCTCTAGAAACGAACACCTACCCACCGACCTTTATCCCGCGCAGTTTTTCGCTGCAGAATTTTGGAGAGGTGCTTCGCGATCGGGGTTTTGGCGGTGGGGAAGAGTTTGTGCCGACTATTGAAATAGGCGATGAAACGGTGCTTGAAGGGCCTGCTCTCCTTCCCGGAATACGGCCGTTTTGGAACAGTCTAAAGCTTGGTGTGGTGACCACATCTGTCAGCTTAGTAATTAGCACGATGGCGGGTTACGTGCTGGCCACCTACCGATTCCCGCTAAGCGGATTTATGCGTGGATTTGTCCTGCTTGCTCAACAAATCCCTATTGTGCTATTGATCGTTCCATTGTTTTTAGTGCTGTCAGTGCTTCGCTTAGCGTTTACGTTTTGGGGGGTAGCGCTGGCGCTAATTGTGCTCGTAACCCCATTTAATACGTGGTTGATGCTGGGGTATTTTAAAGTGATGCCTAGAGAACTGATTGATTCTGCGGAAATTGATGGTGCCAGCCAATTTACAACATTTTGGCGCATTATGCTTCCGCTGGCCGCGCCGGGTCTAGCAACAGCCGCTATTTTCTCATTCACCCGAGCCTGGAACGAGTTTCTACTGGTTCTGGCACTAAGTCGGGGTCAAGAGAATTTACCCTACACCGTTGGGTTATACAATTTCTTCGGTGAATACGGCAGCGGCTCATGGCACCTTATTGCCGCAGCCGCATTAATGGCCAGTCTGCCTGTTTTGCTCATCTTCACCGTATTTCAAAAATACTTCATTGCTGGCCTTACCGGTGGGGCAGTAAAATCGTAAAAGAATATGTAAATTTCACAAAATATCTTGAAATAAAACAGGTTGGAAATGTGAAATTTACTCGGTGAAACCCAAAAATTCAGCCATTTCTTTTCAAGATACTTTTTGGTTTTCACAATTTTCATGCTCAAACGGAGTCATAATGCCTCGACGCAAGCCAAAAGATAACGATCGGAGTGCCGACCTGCCTCAAGATTGGATAAAGCGCCACATTGAACGATTGGAGGCGTTTGCATTGAGGGAAGCCATTCCGCTTACGTCATGGGCCTATCGTCGAGCTGAGTTTTTAGGACCAGGGCAGTACAAACCGCTTGATGCCGATTGGCAAGTCATCACGCTAGGTGAGCAATGGGGCGGCCCAAATACCACGGCTTTTTTCAAAAAGCAGGTGATCATTCCTGAAAGCCATGCCGGACCTGATACATTTTTAGATATTGATCTGGATGGGGGAGAGACGCAGTTAAGCATCAACGGCCGTTTATGGCAGGGGCTTGATTTCAACCGCAGCTTGGTTCCTTTAGGCGAATTTGCCACCGCAGACCACCCGCTCACGCTTGAAATGGAAGCGTTCATCATCAACTATCCCTACGACGATCGGCGTCACGACGAGCGAGAGTATCACACCTTTAAGCGAGCCAATATGGTGTTGAGAGACCCAGTCGTTGAAACGGCCGTTTTTGACATACGCTTTGTCTTTAACGCCTACCTGCACTACTGGCAATCCGATGAGCAGTTTGAGATAGAAGGGTTTCTTTTGGCACATCTTGAAGAAGCGTGTCGCATTTTAGGCCCGATGTTACCCACTGCAGAAGCGGCGCACCATGCCGCCAAAAAGATGAGTGTCTATTTAAAAGAGCATCTATTTGAAAGCGACTATTATCGACATAAAGGGCTCATTAATATTTGCGCTCATTCTCATCTCGACATCGTTTATTTGTGGTCTATCAACGAAACCTACCGGAAAAACGGCCGTACGACTTCGAATATGCTTAGCCTGCTTCGTGAGTACCCTGACTATATTTACAGTCAAAGCCAGCCATTTCTTTATGAAAAGCTAAAAGAACATTATCCAGCCATGTTTGAAGAGGTTAAATATTGGATCGCTCAAGGACGCTGGGAAGTCATTGGCGCGCTTTACGTTGAACCAGACGCCAATATCATCGGGCCAGAAAGTTGGGTGCGCCAAATTATGTTTGGCAAGCGTTTTATTCAGGACGAGCTTGGGGTTGATACCTCAATTTGCTGGATGCCAGACGTGTTTGGTCTTGTCTACACGTTGCCCCAAATCCTTAAAAAAGCGGGGGTGGATTACCTGCTCACATCAAAGCTCAACATTTGGAATGATACCAATGTGTTTCCATACGATTCTTTTTACTGGCGCGGTCTTGACGGCAGTCAAATAATAACCCACTTTCCCCCTACCCACTTCGCTCAAAATTTGAAATACAGCAATTTGCGCCGACAGTGGAATGATTTTCGAGAAAAGCAGATTTCGCCCGAAAATTTATTCGTTTATGGATGGGGAGATGGTGGCGGAGGGCCCACTCGGGAAATGGTCGAATCAAGTTTGCGTGCCAAGCAATTTCCCGGATTGCCCAAAACCCAAATTACCTTAACGGAAAATTTTTTCCAAAATTTAGCCAACCACGCTGAGCAGCTATCTGTGTGGGACGATGAGCTGTATTTAGAAGCCCACCGTGGCACCTACACCAGCAAGAGTTTTTTAAAGCGCAATAACCGCAGGGCTGAGCTTTTTTACAGAGATATTGAAATTTTGAGCGCACTGGCAAGTTTATTTGGCGGTCCGCGCATTCAAGAAGCGCTCAACGAGGGTTGGAAGCTCTTATTGCTTAATCAGTTTCATGACACGCTGCCGGGAACCCACGTGGCTGAGGTTGTGTCTGATATTAAGGCTGACTATGCTGAACTATTTGAAATCGGTGAGGCCATTTATCAAAGCTTGATGGTCTTTTTTCAGAAAAACATTGCCTCAGACAAAGATGTTCTGTTAATAAACACGCTGTCTTGGGATAGGACAGAGCTGATAGCGTTTGCTGATCAACCTCAGGCAAAAGCAATGACGCTTTACGATGGGTCGACGATTCCTGTTCAACATTGGGAAGATAAAACTTGGGTTCAGCCAAGATTACCATCACTTGGCTGGACGGTCGGCGAATTTGTATCGAGAGAAACGGCCGTATTTCCCAACGTGGCCACCTTTTCTAACAATCAAATCAAAACAGCATATTATCAAATCACGCTTGACCACGACGGCAACCTAGCCCAAATCATGGATAGGCTAGAAAAGCGGGAAATTCTGTCAGCGGCGGGCAATCAGTTCCAAGTTTTTGAAGATGATCCCGGTAAAAAGTTTGGGGCGTGGGACATCGCCTACCATTTCGAAACATACCAATATCCTGTTGAGCAAATTGAACCGTGGCAGCTTATAGAAAATGGCCCGATTTTTGCAGTATTTACAGCCGCTTGGCGCGTCTTAAATTCAACGATTACGCAGAAAATGCTACTGTATAGCAACAGCCCCCGCATTGATTTTCAGACGGAGGTCGATTGGCAAGATTCAAAAAAGCTTCTCAAAGTAGCCTTTCCTCTGCGCATTCGCTCTCGAACAGCCACCTATGATTTGCCCTTTGGACACATCGAGCGCCCAACCCACCGCAACACAAAGTGGGACCAGGCTAAATATGAAGTTTGCGGCCACAAGTGGGCCGATTTATCAGAAGGTGATTACGGGGTGTCGCTTTTAAATGATTGCAAATACGGCTACGATATCCATGAAAACGTTCTCCGATTGTCTCTTGTTCGTAGCCCGACGCGCCCCACGCCTCGAAGCGACATTGGTTTGCATCGATTCACTTATTCGCTTCTACCGCATGCTGGTAATTGGCGAACTGGGCAGGTCACCCGGCACGCCTATGCGCTAAACTGCCCTGCAATTGGTGTGGAAATTAATCATGCCAATCCAGCTACGCTAGGCAAAATCCCTGAAAACTACTCCTTTCTGCAGGTCGGCTCTAAAAGCATCATTGTTGAGGTGTTAAAACAAGCGGAAGTTGGGCAGAATATTATTTTGCGTACCTTTGATGCCCACGGCACGCACAGCAACCCAAAAATTTCAATTTGCGCCGATCTTAGCTCTGTAGGCCAGACAGATTTGCTTGAAAAAAATCCTGAAGAGATCAGGATACTTGATGGAAACGCGTTTCACGCCCCACACGACCCTTATGAAATAAACACATTCAGCCTCGTCACGTCTCTTTTTTGATAGCGGCTGTCACGCTCGTGTTACGTTTCTCGTATAAGCTACTTCTCTCTATGCAAATTTAAGATTTAGGGGGCTATTTCTGTGTCTGGTAAAATTAAACTGATGCAAGAACCCAATTTTGAGGAAGCTATCCAATACGCGTTGCTTAAATTGCGTGCCGAGCTTCCTAAATCATTTACCTATCATAATGTTTGGCATACGCAAGTTGAAGTGGCAACGGCCGTTTCTCGCTTTGCCAAAATAGAACAACTGCCAGAAAAAGAGCTAGAACTGCTTCAAGTTGCAGTCGCCTATCACGACATTGGGTTCATTACATTTCCCCAAAACCACGAGTGGATGAGTATTCGGGAAGTTCAAAAAATCCTGCCAAAATATGGATTTAATAAGCCCCAAATTGAAACAATCAGCAATATGATTGGGGCCACGCGACTGCCCCAATCTCCCCAAACATTGGCTGAAATGATTTTGGCTGACGCTGACTTAGAGGTGCTCGGACGCAAAGATTTCTTTACTCGAAACCAAGCGCTTCGAGACGAGTTTAGGTATTTAAATCGGCCATTTACACAGGAAGCGTGGCTTAAAAATCAGCTTGATTTTTTACAAAACCACACTTACTTTACGCAAGCAGCCCAGAGCATTTGCCGCAAACAAAAACAACGAAACATCGAATTAATTCAAAAAAAACTTGCCAAGTATCCGATTGACTCTCTTTGATAAAAGAAGTCTTAACCCTAGTAGTCCACCAAACTTCTTTTGCTAGGCAACATGATGACTAGGACTACTCGAAGGTGCGCCAAACTTACCCGTCAATATTTGTTTGGCGCACCACTAGTCAACGGCCGTTAAAATCAAATCCAACTCAAGAATAACGGCTTCATCAACGTTGGCCACACCCGGCACATTGGGAACGTTCAGATCATATGACTCACGCATAATTTGAGTCGTTGCAAAGAGATCGATTTCGGTTTCAGAAACGACCGTAGCGATAACTTCAAAGGTTTCTGTATTGGAGATACCCTTGATGGTAAGCGGTCCTTCAATTTGAAATTCGGCCGTGTCGCCAACATTGATTGATTCCGGTAAATCTATCAGTGTCTCTGGTTCAAATTTGATCAGCGGAAACTCATTCGTGAACAAAATCCGATCGCGCGTGGCACCGTCTCTCATACTGTTATCCGTTTGGAATGTGCTGGCCAGAACGGCAACGTCACTAAATTCAACCAAAGGCAAATTATCAAAATTAACCACTAACTGCCCGCCCACTTCATCGGTTTGACCGATCACGGTTTTTGGACTGCCGCGTAATATTTCCCCAATCACGTAGCGAGCCTCAGACGATTCAGACTGTATTTCGAAAAGAGTGGCCCCCTGAGGAACCTGATCAGACGAAAAAGGCACAAAGGCAAAATCCGTAGATCCTCCATTCTCAACTGCAGGACGAAAAGCAATTGCAATAATAAAGATAACTAAACCCAACCCCACCAAGAGCAGAATAATTAGACCTAGATTTGATTTGTTTTTGAACATGTCTTGTATTTTAGGAAAACCATAACAAGTAATCAAAAAACAGAGGCTGAAGACGCTCAACGTTTCAAAGAAACAATAGCTCAGTTGTTTTCAAGCTGTATTGCTTCTCACTTATCCGTTTCCTCTACGAAATACAGATGTCTGGTGAAAATTTGTGGCACCTGTATATAATCACCCCGCTATGGAAAAGGCTTTGTGGGAACAACGACGCTGGCTAATTACGGCCGTTATCTTGCTGTTTTGGGGATTAGCCCTCACCAGCATGGCCAACGACAGCATCACGATGGATGAACAAAACCACATCGGGCGCGGTGTCGGTTTTGTCAACAGCGGCGATCCTCGGCTCAGCCTTGAGCACCCTCCGCTAGCAAATAGCTTAAGCGCCTTACCTCTCCTGCTTGTTCCCGATCTGAATATCCCTTTCGACCACACAAGCTGGGACAAGCAACCACCTGATATCTATTGGTATATCTTTGCGGATCAGCTTTTATGGCAACGGGGAAATGATGTGGAAACGGCTGTCTTTCTCGCTCGCATTCCCATCATTCTATTAACCCTAGGCCTCGCGCTGGTGGGGTATCGATTTGGGCTGGCCTTGTGGAAACGACCGTCTGCGCTGCTCATCATTCCTTTGCTCCTTTTTGACCCAAATCTGATGGCACACGGCCGTTACGTCACAACCGATATGGGCGGCACGGTTTTTATCTTCTTGGCCACATTTTTGCTGTGGCGGCTGTGGCAACAAGCAGTCTGGTCTTGGCACCATTGGGCGTGGGCTGTATTGGGAATGGGGCTGGCGTTTAGCAGCAAATTATCCGCTCTGGTGTTTGTGCCAATTTGGCTGGGTATGGCCATATGGCCGCTTTCTGGGCGACGCTCCCTACAAAAGCTGTTCTGGTTTTTAACGGCAGGTTTAGCATCGATTGCGGTCGTTTGGGTGGTGTTTGGGTTTGAGTGGGGGCTATTTTTCTTCAAAACGCCCATTCTGCAATCATTGAACAGCGTGCAAGGACCCATGCCTACGTTTTGGGCTGGGGTTGAGCAGATCACGCTAATCTCCACGGAAGGGCGAATGGCTTATTTAAACGGCCGTTTTCAGCAGGGTGGCTTTAATAATTATTTCCCTATTACTTTTGCCATCAAGACACCGATCGTGTTGCTTATCGCTTTTGCGCTCGCTGCCTTTCTTCTCATTCGTCAAGATGATACCCGAGGTCGGGCAACGTTTGTCCTCATCCCCATTTTGGCTTACTTCGTGATCAGTATGCAAAGCGGCTTGAATATTGGGTATCGTCATCTGCTGCCAATTTTGCCGTTTATTTATTTACTGATTATTGGGGATTGGAGATGGGGGATCAGAGAGCAGGGAATAGAGAACAAAGCATGGGGGTCGGAGATTGGTTTACCATTTACAGTTCTTGTTGCTGTGTGCATTCTAGCTATCAACCTTTGGATTTACCCAAATTATTTGAGCTACTTCAACCAATTAATTGGCGGGCCTGAAAACGGGGCTCAATGGCTGTTGGATAGCAACGTAGATTGGGGGCAAGATTTGATTCGCCTACGAGAGTGGATGACAGACAACGAGGTTGAATCTGTCAGGCTAGGCTGGTTTGGCACGGCCGATCCAGCCTACTATGGCGTACCGAATCAACCTCTGCCTGGCTTCCCACGGGCCGAATATCTATCCCAGTGGACCGTACCCCCTTTTAATGTAGTGGCACCCGAGCCGGGCATTTAC
>JBCCFD010000181.1:0-14155 GCA_039029915.1 Chloroflexota bacterium | reverse complement strand
GTAGATGCCCAAGTGCTAAACGATACAGTAAACGGTCAAGGTGTTGTCCTTGTAGCGGCTGATTCGATTGTTCGTGTGCATGGGTATAGCTACCGCGAGGGAGATATTTCATACAGTGCGGGCGGCCAGGTGCGGGCTTATGAGCGAGGCGATTATCGCTTTAGACCCGGCGAGTATCCTGAGCAATTGCTCGATCAACAGGACCAAATTTGGCAAATGAGCGAGCAGGAGTTGATCAGTGAAGAAGGGGTTTCGCTAAGACGAATCAACGGACATCTGTCGTTTTGGTTTGGCTGGTCGGCTTTTTACACGGAGACGGCCGTTTATTCTCCCGAATAAGAAAAGAGCAAACAGTTCTTGGAAATAAATAGGTTTGTAAGCGTTTATATTTGCTTGAAAGTCGCTTGGTAGAAGTCTAAGACAGTGTGCTTACTCTAAAGATTGTTCTAACGCTGCAATTGCTTCTTCATTGAACTCGCCAAGATGATTCAAAACCAAATGAGCAAATTTTGCCTGCTCAGCCGTAAGCGGCATTTCTGGATCGGGAATATTGATCACCTTCATGCCTGCCCGATAGCCAGAGAGCACCCCGTTTGGTGAGTCTTCAAGGCAAATACAGTTTTCAGGCGGAATCCCTAATCGCTGCGCAGCTTCAAGATAGACCGATGGGTCGGGTTTGCCTTTGCCTACTTCGTCAGCGGCAATTGTAAATTGCATAAACGGTGCCACTCGGGGATCGTTTGACACAATATCAATCAATTGGCGAGGCGAACCGGATGCGATACAGCTTGGATATTTTGAGGCAGCCCATTTGATTTTATCGACGGCGAAGGGCCGAAAGGGAATGCCTTCTTGATACATGGCGATCATTTCGTTAATAACGGCCGTTTCCACATCAGCTGGCGGCATCGTTAAGCCAATCCGTTTGATCATGTAATCGGTCCACTCTTTTGTACTAACCCCCATGACATTAAAATGATCGTCTTGCGTCCAATCGACTCCATTCGCTTTTGCCATACGCTTGCGCGCATCATTCCAAACGGGCTCAGAATCAATAAGTAAGCCATCCATATCCCAGACGATTGCTTTGATTGTTGTCATGAAGATCCTTTTATTTTAAGTGACTGACTGTAGGCCACAAGTTTTTATTGTAAGTGTAACTTGCCACTTGCAACCTGCCGCTTTTTCAAAAATCTATAATACTGGCATCCGATGTGCCGTATCGATTACTGTATCGATCGTAATTGGCAGCTACCTCTTCAGGTGAAAGCTCATCAGGTTCACCAATTTGAAGCGCTAGCCAAACTGTTTTTGCTGCGTCTTCGGTCATAACGGCCGTTTTTAGTGCTTTCTCAACCGATTTCCCAATTGTAAAGACACCGTGGTTTTTCATCAAAATAGCGCATGAATCCCCAATGGAGCGCAGTATCTCTTCACCAATTTCTTTGCCCCCAATTGACGCATATCCTCCCACTGGAATTGGCCCGCCAAACTCATCCGCAATAGCGGTCAAAACAGGGGGGATCGGTTTGTTCACGGCCGCAAAGGCGGTGGCGTAGTTTGAGTGGGTGTGCACAATCCCGTGAACATCAGGGCGATTGCGATAAATCCAAAGATGTGTGGCTGTATCAGACGACGGGCCATAGTTCCCTTCAATCACTTTGCCATTCATATCCACCACCACTAAATCTTCGGGTGTCAAATCTTCAAATAGCACGCCGCTGGGCTTGATGACCATTAAATTAGTCTCTGGGTCGCGCCCGCTGGCGTTGCCGCTGGTCCAAGAAACCAAGCCTTGAGCAGGCAATGCTAAGTTTGCGTGCCATACGCTTTTCCTTAACTCTTGTAGTATCATATTGTGACCTATTTTTGGGTAAGAGGCTGGAGGTCCCGCAACGACTTTCAGCCTCGCTTTATTTTCAACACAAAGGCTCAAAGAACACAAAATATTTCAAAAATTTTCTTTCTTTTCCTTCAATGCTTTGCGCCTTTGAGTTATTTATCTTGTGATGCTCTTTGCCTCCGTTTGATTGACCATTGAGTCCAGCTCTTCAGCCGTCGTAATGAGCTGATCTCCCCATTGGCTTAATGCCAAAGCACCGGTGAGCGTGCCATAGCGTAATCCTTTAGGGAAATTACCCTGCAGATAGCCGTGCAAAACACCTGCTACCATCGCGTCACCTGCCCCAATGCGGTCAATGATTTCGACCTCCCGAGCTGGCTCCTGATAGTAAGATTGCTGATCAAATCCCAGCAAACCATCCCCTGAAAGCGAGATGATGATATTTTTAGCATCTGTTTTTTCAGTCATCAGCTTAAACAAACATTCATTGTTTTCTTGTTTGCCGTACATGATTTCAATATCCCCTCGGGCAAAGAAGAGAATGTTTACTTGCTTGATAATTGGCTCAACGGCCGTTACGGCTTCCTCTGGCGTCCAAATACGTGACCGATAGTTCATGTCAAAGCTGACGGGGATATTTCTTGCCTTGGCTTTGGAAACGGCCGTGTGCAAAATTTCATTGATGGAGTCAGAAAGCGGCAGGGTTAACCCTGAAATGTGAAGCAGTCGCGTATTGAGCAGATATTCCCAATCCACATCATCGATAGTCATGTTGGTAAATGCCGTGTTTGCGCGATCGTAATAAACTTGCGTGCTGCGTGGAGGCTTCGCATATTCAACATAGTAAGTTGCAATGCGCGCGTTATCTTGCCAACGAACGGCCGTTAAATCCACACCTGCTGGACGCAATGAGCTTGCAAACCGACGGCCGAGCGGTGAATTGGGCAGCGCGCTAAACCAACCGGTTTTCCAGCCTAAGCGAGATAGCAAACTAACCACATTGGCTTCGGTGCCGGTCGGGTAGACATCGAGCTGGTTGGCTGTTTCGAGCCGATTGCCAGCTTGCACACAATATCTTAGCTGGCCTTCACCAATGGTTGTCACATCAAATCTAGCCATTAATTAATCCCCCTTCAATCATGCGAGCCTGTACCCATTCTTTAGCTTCTTTCACAATTCGTAAAGCGTCTGGAGAATCATCGTTCCACATTTCCAATAAAATGGGGCCTTTAAAGCCGATTTGGGCCATCGTTGAAAATGCATCCACAAATGGGGTGGTGCCTTCGCCAAACGGTACCCTTCTTGGCTCTCCAGGGCGCGTGTCCTTCACATGCAGCCCCACAAAATGCCCTTTTCCGACCTCAAGCTCTGCACAAACATCAAGTTTATGCTCAGCTAGATTTCCGATATCTGGGTAGATTTGAAAATAGGGGGAGTTGAAGTAATTGACAAAGCGCATTGCTTGAGTAACTGACATCACATCATTGCCATCGACATTTTCTAAAGCCAAGGTGACGCCGGCCCCACTGGCCCACTCAAGACCCTGTTGTAACCCAGCTCGATATCGGGCAAATGAACCATCCACATGCGGTTCATAATACACATAGTAACCGGCTAGCTGGATGATCCGCACCCCCACATCAACGGCAAAATCAATCGCTTTTTGTAAAATATCAAGGGCTTCTTGGCGACATTTTCCATCAGCACTGCCCAGCGGGAATTTACGGTGGGCACTGAGGCAAAGGGTCGTAATCGGAACGGCCGTTTTTGCAATCGCATCTCGTAAGTCCGCGCGTTCGCGTTGAGACCAGTCCAATCTCGCTCTCCGTTCGTCACTTTCATCAATGGAGATTTCTACAAAATCAAAACCAACCTGCTTGGCAGTTTCAAGCCGCTCATACCAATCGATGTTAAAAGGCAGCGCTTTTTCATAAATGCCGATGGGCAAACTCATGCGGGCACCTGCCTATACGTCTCGTTGATAGCTGCTTGGAAGGCAGTTGCGGCGGACAAGGGATCATCAGCCCCGCGAATGGCGCGGCCTGCGATAAAAATAAACACAGGTACCCCAGCGAAAAGGGGAATATCATGAGCTTTTACACCACCCGTGACGGTAACTTTGAACCCCATCTCGTGGAGACGGTGTATTGTTTCAAAATCTTGCTCACCCCAGGTGAGCTGCCCTTGGGCCTCTAGGTCGCGGCTTCTTTTCACGATAACCTGTTGGACACCAAGATCGGCCCATTTTTGAGCCATCTCCCAAGTCCAGCCATCACTGAGCTCTATTTGCATATCTCTTTTTCGAGATTGGGCTTCAGCTAATACGACTTCAAAAGAGCTAGGTGCCGCCCCACTGACAACGCTGACCCAATCTGCGCCTGCATCAAACGCCATTTTGGAGATGATGCTACCAGCTTCTGCAATTCGTACATCTGCTAAGACGATTTTTTCTGGAAATAAACTTTTAATCGCTCGAACTGTGTGCATACCTTCTGAGAGGCACAGAATAGTGCCAACTTCTATGACATCAATTTGCTTGGCCGCTTTTTGAAGTGGCCCCAGCGCAGACGGCAGGTCATACGTATCAAGCGCGATTTGTAATAATGGTTTGTTCATATCTTTTTGTGCTTTAGTTTCTCAGTATTTTAGTTTCTCAGGTATAAGCAATTGGCCTTTGCTAAAGTTACCCTCTAGCTCTATCCTCAAGCTTATTTACCCTTTGACAGCGCCAGCGGTCATGCCCTGGATGATTTGACGGGCTGAGAAGAAGGTTAAGACCAGGGGGGGTATCAAGATTAAGGTCCCCATTGCCATCATTAATCCCCATTGTACGCCAGCATTATCAATCAGATTGTTGGCTTTGACCGGCAGCAGGTAGGTGCGTCTTCCTGTCAAGATTAGCCCTAAGATGAGCTCGTTCCACGCAATGCGAAAGACAAATATGGAAGCAACGGCGTAGCCACCTTTGAGCAAAGGGGCGATCACTTGCCGAAAAACTTGGAACGGTGATGCGCCATCCACAATGGCGGCTTCTTCAAGTTCAACGGGGATTTGCTGGATAAAACCCACGAGAAGCCAAACCACAAACGGTAAATTGAGCGCGGAGTAGAAGAGAATGAGCCCAATACGGCCGTCCATTAATCCATCCACAAAAACCTGACACACCGCATCTGCGACCTGAGAATCGGCCGTGCAGAGCCACGTTTGGCTAACCCATGTTAAATAACGGCCGTGGGCAGCCGACTCTAGCCAAATGCCTTCCCAATTTCCCCAAAGGCTAACAATGGGCACTGTTAGAACAACAGGAGGAACCATGCGGACAAGTAGGGTTGTATTGGCTAATAAGCCCCGGCCCAAAAATTTCATGCGGGCGATGGCATAAGCTGCATAGCTAGACACAAACAGTGTCAATATCGTAGAGGCTAAACTCACATAAATAGAGCTAAAAAGGTGACGCATAAAGTTGTGGTTTTCAATGATCTCTTGATAGTTGCTCAAGGTCGGCATAAAAAACCAAACTGGCTCCCGAGACATGATCACCACTTGCCGTTTGAGGGACGTCAAAATAATGACGTAGATGGGCAATAAGATAATCAAGGAAAGGAAAATCAAAAGTGCATAATGGCTAATTTGTGACCAGTTGAAATTCCACTTTCCAAGAAACCCTTTTTGCACGGTTGTCTCTTCGGTCGGATTTAACGAACGAATGGTTGTCATTTTAAGCTCTCCCTTCTTGTTGAACGGGGTTGTTGTAAACGAGGATGCCTATGCTCAAGATAAGCGTGATAGCAATCAGAAGCATTGAGATGGCAGACGCGTAGCCTAAGTTTTGGGCGGCAAAAGCCGTCTTGTAGATTTTCACAGACAGGACCTCCGTCGCCTGCGCCGGACCGCCAAAGGTCATCACGAAAAGCACCTCAAGGGCGCGGAATACGTCAACCAGCCGAAGCAGGAGGGTGACAATGATCAGGGTGCGAATCATGGGTAGCTTGACCATGATCGTCATCTGCCACCAGGTTGCCCCGTCGATATAAGCTGCATTAATCACGTCTTTTGGTATGGATTGAAGTCCAGCCAAAATGATAATGAAAATAAACGGTGTCCATTGCCAAATATCAACACCTACAGCGGCCGGAAGGGCGAGCCGAGTATCTGCTAGGTAGGCGTGACGGATAAAGCCAATTTCCTGCAATGGGGGGATTATTTCGCCAATTCGTTCAACGTAATGTGGGATGAGGCCGGTACGGCCGTCTAGCATATAGCGCCAAATGAGACCAACCACAAGAGGTGAAATCATCAGAGGCAGAATGAAGATGGTCCGAAACAGGGAGGCCCCACGAATTGGTTTTTCAAGAGCGAGCGCAAACCCAATGCCGATAATCATTTCGATGATGGTTGTGGCGAAGGTGTATTGCAAGGTGACCCACAAGGATTTACGCACGCTTTCGTCTTGCCACATTCGCATATAGTTTTCCATTGCGAGAAATTCGGCCGTTTCCCATTTGGTGCCTAAATCCCAGTCAAAAAAACTGAGATACAGAGCATTACCCACGGGTATGATGAGCCCAATTACCAATACAGCGATTGCTGGCATAATGAACAACAGCGGTACGAGTTTTTGTTGATCGATTAGTTTGGTTCTCATAAATCTTCTCCCTGTAGAAACGGCCGTTTTCTAAACTGTTCAGTGTTCGGTACCCAGTATTCAGAACAAAATCTGAATACTGGGTACTAATTACCAATTACTCATTACCGGACATTCCAGCCATAGTAGCCTTCACGCTCCATGACCTCTTCAATCTGCTCTTGAGCAGTTAACATTGCTGTTTCGGCATCAATTTGACCGTTCAAATAAGCACCCAGCTGTTCACCCATAATTTGAGCGTTGATTTCACCCCATTCTGGGATAAGTGGACGCCAATTTTCATTTGCGCACTCCATTGCTTCCAAAATGACTGGATACTCTGGGAAGCGCGCTTGGTTTTCTGAGTTCTCATAGGTTGAGAAGCGCACAGGGTCACCACCAGCTTCAACCACCAGTTGGTCAGCTTGTTTACTCGTCATCCACTGGATAAAGAGGAATGCCGCTTCTTTGTTAGCTGAATTTTCAGCAATCCCCATCGCAAAGCCACCCGTTTCTGAGCCGCAGGTGCCATCCGGTCCAACAGGGTGCAAGGCGTAGCCCACATTTCCATCTACCAAAGATTGGTTCGGGTCACGGCTCATGGCGGCAATCTTGAGCGCATCAACATAGATAGCCGAATCCCCTTGGAGGAACGCATTTGCCTGGTCGCCAAAGCCCCAGTTCAAAACACCCGGAGGTGAATTCTCAACGATGCGACCTAATGCTTCCGTTGCCGCAATGGCTTCTGGAGTGTCCAGCGCCGAGGTCCAATCATCATTGAAAATGTCGGCACCGTAAGGGCTGGCGTGAAGCAACCAAGCGTGCGTGGCATTACCGCCCGTTTGACCACGGCTCGTCATGCCGTACATGTCAGGTACATTTTCGGTAATAAATTCAGCCACTTCAAAGAGCTCTTCATAAGTGGTAGGCACTTCAAGACCAAACTCTTCAAAGATGTCTTGACGATACGCCATGATGCTGGTTTCGGCGCCAAATGGTACACCGTATAATCCTTGGCCAGTGCCTGACAGATAGCCTCGGCTACCACCAGCAATGGAGCCTGAGTTAACGTAGGCAGAAATCAAATCATCGGGGTCATAATCGGGATCGACCAAGTCAGCGCGGGTAAACAGCTGACCAAGGTCTGCCAAATACCCTTTGTTGACGTAATCTGTTTTGTTGAAAATAACCCACGCAACGACATCAAATTCACCGTTGCCATCTTTGCTTAACTCAATAATTTGATTGTCGCGCATTTGTTGATATTCGATGTAATCTAATTCAACATTGATGCCCGTTTCGGCCGTGAATTCCTCAACAACTTCCCGTGCAAAGTTGAAATGTGACAGCGAGGGCCAGCTGACCACAATGGTTTGTCCAGCATAAGGTGCATACCGCTCTTCATCTGAGAGGTAATAACCTTCACGCTCCATGACGGCTTCAGTTTGTTCTTTGGCGTTGGCTAAAGCAGTTTCGGCATCAACCTGACCGTTTAAATAGGCCCCCAGTTGTTCACCCATAATTTGAGCGTTGATTTCACCCCATTGTGGGATCAATGGCCGCCAATTTTCGTTGGCACATTCAAGCTGGTCAAGGATGACGGGATATTCTGGAAAGCGTTCTGATAGTTCAGGATCACGCATGGTAGACATCCGCACTGGGTCACCACCCGCTTCAACCATTGCGCGGTCCCCTTCAATGCTCGTCATATATTGGAGGAAGAGGAAGGCCGCATCTTTATTGGCCGAGTTTTCAGCAATCCCCATCGCAAAACCACCCGTTTCTGAGCCGCAGGTGCCGTCTGGTCCAACTGGATGCAGTGCATAGCCAACGTTGCCATCAACTAAAGATTGATCTGGATCGCGGCTCATGGCGGCGATTTTGAGGGCGTCTACATAGATTGCTGAATCACCTTGGAGGAAGGCATTGGCTTGGTCGCCAAAGCCCCAGTTTAAAACACCCGGTGGTGAGTTTTCAACGATGCGGCCTAATGCTTCGGTGGCTGCAAGAGCTTCAGGTGTGTCTAAAGTGACGTTCCATTGATCATCAAAGATATCGGCACCGTATGGGCTAGCGTGAAGCAGCCAAGCGTGGGTGGCGTTGCCGCCCGTTTGGCCACGGCTAGTCATGCCATACATATCTGGGACGTTTTCGGTAATAAAATCGGCAACCTCAAACAGCTCGTCGTAGGTTGTGGGTACGTCAAGATCAAATTCTTCGAAGATGTCTTTGCGATACGCCATGATACTGGTTTCGGCACCAAATGGGACGCCATACATGGCTGAAGTTGGCCCAGAAAGGTAACCACGGCGTCCCCCAGCTACTGCACCAGAATTAACGTAAGCTTGAACAAGGTCATCCCGATTGTAGGTGGGGTCAGTAATGGCGGCGTTGGTAAACATTTTACTGAGGTCTACGAGATACCCTTTGTTAACGTAGTCGGTTTTATTGAAGATGACCCAAGCTACAACATCAAATTCACCGGTGCCTTCTTTACTTAACTCGATGATTTGATTGTCACGCATTTGTTGGTACTCGATGTAGTCCAACTCAACGTTGATGCCTGTGGCTTCGCTGAACTCTTCAACGACTGGTCTTGCTTTATTAAAGTGGGACAAGGACGGCCAGCTGACGACAATGGTAGTGCCTGAAAGACCGTTGGCTTCAGCGACGGCAGCATAGGTGGCGAGGGTCGCTGGGCCAAGATCGTCCATCATTTCTTCTCCGTCATCCATTGCTTCATCTGAGGATGAATCGCTGTTGCTTTCTGAGTCATCAGATGATACGCTTTCACTGCTTGAATCGCTTGAGCTATCTGAGCTTGAGCTATCTGAGCTCGAAGAAGACGATTCGGATGAGTCAGTTTGGTCGCTGTTATCAGTCTGGGTCGTCTCTTCTGGTCCTTCTGTTTCGCTGTCACCCCCACCGCAGGCCACGATAAAGAACATGACGATTACGGCCGTTAACAGTGCCTTTAAAAATTTTACGGTGTTCTTTTGATTCATTTCACTTCCACTCCTTCACCCATCTGGGTAAATTTACAATTATCAACAAGCTATTTAAAAAATAATCATCTCCCAATTTCAAATATGCCACCTCCTTGAAATATGAAATGTTTCGTTCACTTTACAGTTATAAGAGTGACTTGAAGGGCAAGTCTGGTTCACTGATAAACGCATCTTCAAATCCTCGACGATAGTTAAATTGAAGACGCCCTTTGTCATTTGGATAAACGTACTTGCCACCGACCTGCCAAATGTACGGCTCAAAGCCATATTGGTGACGATACTTACGCATATTCCAAAGCACTAAAATTTCATTGGGGTCTGCTTGGAAATTGGTCCAAATATCGTGATGGACCGGAATGATGACTTCGCACTGCAGGCATTCAGCCATTTTTAGGAGATCGATAGAGGTCATTTTGTCGGTCATGCCGATGGGATTGTCACCAAAAGAGCCTAAGGCTACGTGGATGTCGTGGTCTTTGCCGTGTTTGGCATACCAGTTGGAGTAATGAGAGTCACCACTGTGGTAAAGATTGCCGCCCGGCGTTTTAATTAAGTAGTTAACTGCTTTTGTGCCCATATCTTGAATAGGAGATTCTTTCAAAACGATCTCTGGATTGTTGGGTGGGGCGGTGACGAGTTCAGTTCTATCAAATGAATCTAGTACGACCAGCTCGATATCACCAATCGTTAAGGTATCACCGGGCTTTACGGTGATGCAACGGTCCGCTGGTACACCCCAGCTGGTCCATAGATCGACACAGGTTTGTGGGCCAATGAAGGGGACGGAGGCGTCACAGTTTTGCATGACGGCAGCGGCCACGTGGGGATCGATATGGTCGCCGTGGTCGTGTGTGGCTAGCAGGGCGCTCAACTCTTTAATTGCAAATGGGTCGAGCACGCAAACAGAGTTTCTAAGATTGGGTTGCAATGCTTGAACACCAATGGCGCGTATGTGCTGATGGCCTTTACGCATTTCCTTTTTCTTTTGGGTTCTCTTGCCGCTCTTGACCCATAAATCAAAGCATAGGTTGGTATTTCCTTCTGTTTTAACCCAGATCCCGGTGCAACCGAGCCACCACATGGCAAAAGTGCCCGGTTTTACCTGTTCGTTTTCTATTTCTTCATTGAGCCATGTTCCCCACAGCGGAAATTGGCTTAGCAGCCAAGACTCACGGGTGATCTCGTTAACATTCATTATTTTTCTCCGTGATTATTTGTTTCAATGGGTTTTCTCCTTGCACATATGACCATAATGTGGCAATATGTGCAGAATGATGATACCGAGCGACCCATTTTGTGTCAATGTGAACAAAGAGATTTGAGAATATGTGCAAGAATATAGATAAATTGACCAAATTGCGGGTGGAGTATAATGAAAATCCTGAAATATTGTTCAGGATATAGGTGAGGTTCTTTTGTTAACACATGAAAAGCTATTGGTGCAAGCATCGCGCCTTTATTACGAACAAAATTTAACGCAAGCCGAAATTGGGCGTCGTTTAAACACATCACGCTCAACGGTATCTCGATTGTTGCAAGAGGCACGGGAAACCGGTGTTGTTCGGGTGATGATAAATTACCCGTGGAAACGAGACTACGAGCTGGAGCGTCAGCTGCTCAAAAAGTTTCAAATAAGAGAGGCCCATGTTCTCAGAGGGTTTGATAGAACGCCTGATGAAGTGCTGCAAGGGCTCGGCATTTTAGCGGCCGATTTTTTGGATGAATTTGTCAGAGAGGATATGGTGCTGGGGGTGTCATACGGCCGTTCCCTGGCCGCTCTTATTGAACAGCTTGTGCCCAGCAAGCGCATTAATATGACGGTTGTCCAAATTTTGGGCGTGTTGGGGATGGGCAATCCTTTGATTGAAGGGCCCGACCTTGTGCGTCAACTGGCGAACGCGTACAGTGCTGATTATCGGTATTTGTACACCCCAATGATTGTAGAAAGTGAGCAAACACGTGACCTCCTTTTGAAGGAGCCAAACGTTAGAGACACACTAGTGCTTGGACGAAATGCGGATGCCGTAGTGCTCGGGATTGGAGCCCATGATTCTCAGGATTTTGGTTCCATTTGGACGGGCTATTTAAACCGGAAAGATTTAGCGTTTTTGCGCAGTCGCGGGGCAGTGGGGCATATGTGTGCTGAGCATTTTGGGGCAGATGGTGAGGTGCTTGACGTGGCCTATAATCGCCGCGTCATTAGTATTGGCATCGAGTCGTTGCGCGAGATTGAGACGGTGATTGCCATTGCTGGTTCGGAAGAGAAGGCGCGCGCGATTTACGGCGCTTTAAACGGCCGTTATATCGACATTCTCATCACTGACGATCAGGCGGCGAAGCGAGTCTTGGCTTTGGATGAAACGGAAAATTAAATTTTTTAGGTCGCTTCTTTAATTTGGCTGGTGCGGATCGCCCTGTTTGAAACGGCATAGATGCTGGTGAAGATGTAAATGATCCCGCCAATCACATAGATTAGCCGAATTGCCATAAAGTCGGAGAGCCACGCAAAGAACAGTCCGGCAAACATAAACACAACATTCCGCAGCATTTCTCGCGTGGCATAAACGCGGCCGAGTTGCTCTTTTTCGACGGTAGCCTGCAATAATGAATCTTGAGCGACGTCACGGATTGCAAAGGGGGGTCCAAATAAAAAGGCCACAAAGGCCGCGAACCAAACATTGGGACTGGCGGCAAAAATGAGCGTCATGCCACCAACGAGTACGGCCGTTAGGACAATAATACGCCCTGGTAATTGGTTGAGCCGCTTTTCCATGCCCAAGGCGATGATTGACCCAACAATCATGCCGCTAAAGTAACCCGTCACCTGATACCCCCAATCGGTAGTATCTCCCTGAAGCGCTTGCACCGTAAAGGCCAGTAATAACGCTCCGGTCCAGATGCCGTGCGGCACGTGTTCAATCGTTTCCATAATGGTTAACGGTCGTGCCAAAGGATGTCCCCGCAAATATCGCCAACCAGAGATAAACGCCTCCCAAACAGATTCCTGCTCTTCTTCCGCTTCATCTGTTGTAATTCGTTTAGGCACCACCATAAAAACGGCCGCAATAATCGCTAAAATGAGCAAGATCAGAATGCCGATGACAATATTTTGGAGCGGGAAAAATTGGATAAGCCAGCCACCAACTGTATATGAAACCGCCAGCACGATTTGATTCGTTGCCATGATGAAGCTGTTCGCTCTAACCAGCTCATCCTGCTCGACCAGCGACGGAATCAAGGAGATACGCGCGGGCCGATGAAATACATCTGCTGTTGCTAACCCGGCTAACACAAGATAGCTACCTAAAATTGGCACAGATTCCCCTGATTGCGTTAACCAGATGGCAAACCCAATGAGCAAGATGCGTAAGATGTCCATGCTAATCAGCACGTTTTTGCGCGGGTAACGGTCGACTAAGACCCCTGCGATTGGCCCCAACAGAAATGATGGCAACATGCGGGCCACCATCGTGCCTGCCGCCTGTAGCGTTGATGAGGTTTCTTCAAAGACGGCTACTAAAATGGTGACGAAAAATAGCTCAAGGGCCAGCGTGGTGGTGATATTAATGATCCAGAGGAGGAGAAACGGCCGTTTTTTAATCATAATGTGTTATTGGTTCTTGATAAATAGCCAACCTAATACTGCAGAAATGAGAAATCCAACAGCAGAAGGAACCGTTAAACCATTGAGGCCAAATAGCTCAACAGCCAACGGTCCGGTAAGTCCGGCAGCCGCTTGACTAAACGTTGTTACAAACCCCGTGATTGACATGACGCGACTTCGCTGGCTAGGGGATTGTTCGCTAACGATGATCAGGCCGGTCACAATAGAAAATTCAAATAGGAAGCGTCCGACAAGCAGTAGGCCTAAGGCAACTGTCAGTCCAATTGTCGCCAAGGGCCCCATCAATAAAAATAGAAGTCCCGCCAGGCTTCCACCTAAAATAATGCCTCTTTGCCGTCCAAGTCGATCGAGTAAAGCGCTCACTAACCCGCTTCCCATTAAATCAACGAAGCCAAAGGCTAAGACTACGGATGCCAACTGGAGAGCATCAAATTGATAATCATTGACAAGCCAGATACTGTACGAAATGAAAAAGTGGAGCCCTGAAAAAACAATAAGTGCTTGAATCGCAATGCCTGCAAATGCCGCGGCTCGGTTTTCGGTGATGGTAAACTGTTCTTTTAATGAAATAGGAGGAGAATCATCTAAATCAGGCTGTTTGCGTAGAATGAGCCAAAAAACAACACCCATGAGGCCTAATCCGGCTCCCAAGATCATCAGAGGGAGCTGCCAACCACTTACTTCGAGCAGTCGTCCAACCGTAAACACGCCAACAATGCTGGCTAACGCCCAGCCATACTCAATAATTCCCATCCCTCGTGCCCGATATTTTTGCGGAATAGCCTCGCTGGAATAGGCGACGAGCATCGGTTGAAATGTGGTGATACCAATACCCATGATAAAAATAGCCGGCAGGACAACAATGGGTGACCGGCCGTTTGCAAAAAGAAACGCCCCAATTGCCCCACAAAACAGAATGGTTGGTAATGTCACCCTGTATCCTCGCCGTTCGGCAAGATTGCCAAAAACCGGGGTGAGAAGCCCAGCCGCACTGCGAACGCTGAGTAAACGGCCGAATACAACGGGCGTCACACCAATCCCTGACGCGATGATCG
>JBCCFD010000180.1:0-14168 GCA_039029915.1 Chloroflexota bacterium | reverse complement strand
GGAAAATTGAACTCAAAATATTTAATTCAAATAATAGAATAAGCGGTCTTGCCAATAAAGAATTTTTGGAGAAAAGACATATTATGGAGACGTGCCTCAACGGCCGTTAATTCAGTTACCTAGCAAATTAATCTGTTCATTCTGAATATTTCACTTAACGAAAGTTTATGTGAACTTCTAGAGCGAAATACTAGCATTGGGCAACAACAGATTTTTTTAAATTTTTTTTCGGGGCTAAGTGTTCGGAAAAAGGATTTTGAAATAAACATGTTAGATAAATTTCCGAGTCCTGATGGACGGAAAGCTTTTGCCAACATCTATTTCAAACGACTTCTTTCCCCTTACCTAGTTCCCACCATAAGGAGAAGAGAACATGTTTAAAAGAATTGCTATCGCATTGATGGTCGGTTTGCTCTTTTTGGCAGGCTGTTCATCTGAGCCAGAACTCGAAGAGATTACAGTCGCGTATTTCTTGGAGTGGCCTACCCCTAATCAAGTGGCTCAATTAGAAGAAACATATGATGAAGTGCTTGGTGTCGAAGTGAACTGGGTTTCTTTTGATACGGGTGTGGCTATGTCAGCTGCTATGGCTTCTGGTGATGTCCAAATTGCTTACTCACAGGGGCTTGTCCCATTTGCAAATGCAGTTTCAACAGGGCTTCCTATTCAAATGGTTGGTGTTGCCGTTTCATATGCTGA
The DNA here is from genome assembly GCA_039029915.1 of Chloroflexota bacterium. Classification (GTDB taxonomy): domain Bacteria; phylum Chloroflexota; class Anaerolineae; order Promineifilales; family Promineifilaceae; genus QQUD01. The sequence goes on along the minus strand of JBCCFD010000180.1, from coordinate 13,469 downwards.
AAATGATAACTGTGTTGCTGCTACAAGCGCTGGTATCACCGCTGACAATGCAACTGAATTAGAAGGGCAAAAAGTGGCAGTACCTATCGGTACAGTGGCTCACTATAAAATGCTGCGCGAAATGGAACACCTTGGGGTAGATTCAAGCACATTTGAACTCGTTAACTTATCACCTGGTGATGGTGCGGCTGCACTGGAACGTGGTGACGTAACGATGGCCTGTGGCTGGGGTGGCGGTTTACGCCGTATGTTGGAAAACGGTAACATTTTGATGACCGGTGCCGAAATGGAAGAAATTGGTATTAAAGTTTTTGATGTGATTAGCGTAACTGATGAGTTTGCCGAAAATCATCCAGACATCATCACCGCATTCCTTCAAGTTACCGAAGATGCAAACAATGCCTACAAATCTGACCCAAGCGCTGGCGAAGACGTGATTGCTCAGGCTGCTGGTATGGATGTTGAAGCTTCAAATGCCACATTGGCAAACTTTAGCTTCCCCACAAAGAGCGAACAGCTTTCCGCTGATTGGTTAGGCGGCACCGTCCAAAACTTCACCAAAGAAGTGGCTGATTTCTTCGTAGCTCAAGGTGAACTTGATTCTGCATTGGACTCATATGATGGCGTGATCAACACAAGCTTCCTTGAGGGTGTTGAATAATCGATTGCTTGATTGAATAGATAAATGTAGAGGGGTGTTATTAAACACCCCTCTTTTCCTCAACTAGTGAGGGTTGGAAGCCTACATGAAAGAATTGGTCGTTGATAAGGTCGGTATGATTTATAAGCTACCTGACGGTGGCTCAGTCGAAGCATTGCGTGATGTAAATTTTACGCTTGGGGAAGGGAGAATATTGACTTTATTAGGTCCTTCTGGGTGCGGCAAAACCACGCTACTCAATATCGTGGCGGGATTTTTAGCCTCATCGAGCGGCACTGTATCTCTAAACAAAGCTGAAATTGAAGGTCCTGGCCAAGAACGGGGGATGGTGTTCCAGCAAGGGGCTCTTTTTGAATGGTTAACCGTCGCCGAAAATGTTGGATTTGGCCCTAAAATGAACGGCCGTTCCCAAGCTGAAATCAATACAATAGTTAATGATTTGTTGGCCACTGTGGGACTAACAGGTTTTGGAGATAAGGCTGTCTACGAACTTTCTGGTGGGATGCAACAGCGCGTTGCTTTAGCCCGCTGTTTAGCCAATGATCCGTCACTAATCTTGATGGATGAGCCACTTGGCGCTTTAGACGCGCTGACCCGAGAGAAAATGCAGAGCCTAATCCTTAAACTTTGGGATGAAACGGGTAAAACGATTATTTTGGTAACCCATAGCGTTGAAGAAGCCCTATTTTTAGGTGATAAACTTTTTGTGATGGCCCCACGACCTGGCCGAATCATCCGAGAATATGAGCTACCATTTGCCAAGCTAGGGTTAACCCATGATCCAAGGGCTCTTAAAACCTCCACCGAGTTTATCGAAAAGCGTGAAGAAATTCTGTCGCTTATTTGGGAAATGGAGGAGGAGATTATGGGTAAAAAGGGTGAAATCGTTTAACGATTGAGGGAGAGAATATGAGCGATCTAACTAATCCAGATTCAGGCAACGCCCTGACGAAACTTTTAACTCGACTTGGCCTCAATCGCGTCGGAGACACCGAACGAAAAACGGTGACCTTTGGTGATGCAAGCGCTGTGTCGGGGGGAACCTTTTGGTCGATTTTAGCTATTCTTATTATTGTCACTTTGTGGTTTATGTCAGCCCTATTTGAATGGACCAGCCCTATCTTTTTACCCGGCCCCGGCGCGGTTTGGCGACGGTTCCTCTTGATTATTGACGTTGGGTATCAAAATGTAACCTTACCCGAGCATATCTTGGCCAGCATCATTCGAATTTTATGGGGGTTTGGCTTGGGATGTTTGATTGGCATTCCTCTTGGGTTTGCTATGGGGCTTTCGCGGGCACTGAGAGGATTCTTTGATCCGATTGTTGAGTTTTTCCGTCCTATACCGCCTCTGGCATTTATCCCGCTCGTTATTATTTGGTTTGGGATTGGTGAAGAATCAAAAGTTTTACTTCTGTTCTTAGCTGCGCTCTGGATTATGGCTATTGCAGCTCGCTCAGGGGTTTTAGGGGTCAAATTATCAAAAGTTCATGCCGCGTATTCATTAGGGGCGTCAAAATGGCAGCTTTTAAGATATGTCATTTTACCAAATGCGCTACCGGAAATATTCATTGGCATGAGGGTCGCCCTGGGGGTGTGCTGGGGAACGTTGGTCGCGGCTGAATTGCTCGGTGCACAAGAAGGCATTGGGAAAATGATTTGGGCGGCACAGGCGTTCCTTCTGACAGATATCGTTATTATTGGCATCATTTTGATAGGTATTATTGGTGTAGCCATGGATTATTTAATGCGCTTGCTTGAGGCTTGGCTCATTCCCTGGCGCGGTAAGGGATAAACTTTCCTTTTTTATTGTAACTGAGCTGGGTTTTTAAATCTTGAGCTGGTAGCAACCGAAGGTTGTGACGGTCCGAGGAATGACCCATATTAACGCGGTGGCGAAACGCGGTTTTTAATTTAAACGTCTAGATTTCTTTAAATTAACGGCCGTTTTTCAGAAACCAGTCTTAACGCTACCTGGTTGGAACAATTTTGAGGCGATCGATGTCTATCGTTTACTTAAAGCAAGCTAAAAAGACGCCAAAAACAGATGAAGGGAAGACCCGTCAACTGGTGATAGATATGCTTGATAAGATTCAAGCTGACGGGGAAACGGCCGTTTTAGAGTACGCTCTTCAACTCGACCAGTTTGCGGGGGTTGTCGTCATGAGCAGTGACGATATCGAGGCCGCCTGCGCCTCAGTCCCTGACGCGCTCAAACAAGACATTCAGTTTGCCCACGATAAAGTCAAAACTTTTGCAGAGCACCAGCGCCACGCCCTAATAGATTTTGAATCTGAACTTTCGCCTGGTGTGTTTGCTGGACAAAAACAGATTCCTGTGACCACCGCCGGTTGCTACATTCCGGGTGGCCGCTATGCTCACATCGCCTCTGCCATCATGAGCATCACCACGGCTCGGGCGGCTGGTGTAAAAAACGTGATTGCTGCCTCTCCTGCTAAAGGAACAGGCGAGATTCCCTCAGCTCTGGTTTATGCGATGCATCTTTCCGGTGCCGACATGATTTTGCGGCTTGGGGGCGTGCAGGCTGTTGGTGCATTAGCCAATGGTTTATTTAGTCAGTCGCCAGCCGATATTGTGGTTGGGCCAGGTAATAAATATGTCGCTGAAGCGAAGCGTGTGCTCTATGGTCAGGTTGGTATTGACCTCTTTGCTGGTCCCACTGAGATTGCCATCATCGCTGATAAAACGGCCGATCCGCATATCGTGGCTGTTGATTTAGTAGGCCAAGCTGAGCATGGGTTTGATTCGCCTGCCTGGCTTGTGACGACCAGTAAATCTGTCGCAGACGCGGTGCTAGATCAAATCCAATCAATTATTGATGCTTTACCTGATTCGCATCGCGAGGCCGCTACGGTCGCTTGGCGTGATTATGGGGAAGTTGTCCTTTGTGACACCAATGAGGAAATGGTGCAGGTGAGCGATCGGTGGGCGCCAGAGCACTTAGAAGTCCAAGCTCAAAATTTAGGGTGGTGGCTAAATAATCTTAGCAACTATGGCTCACTATTTTTGGGTGAAGAAACAACAGTTGCTTTTGGCGATAAATGCTCAGGCACGAACCATATTTTACCTACGAAAGGGGCCGCGAAGTATACGGGGGGGCTTTCGGTGGGCAAATTTATTAAGACGGTGACGTACCAGCGTATGGAAAAAACGGCCGTTTCTAAAGTTGCTGAAGTCACTGCCCGTCTTTCACGCGCTGAAGGGATGGAAGCGCATGCCCGAACAGCAGATGTTCGGATTCAAAAATATGAGGGTAGTGGGTCATGATTCAAGAACTCTTCTCGCTATCGGGCAAGCGTGCTTTGGTCACTGGTGGAAACTCGGGCATTGGGAAGGGGATGGCAATGGCTTTGTCTCACGCTGGCGCTGATGTTGTGATTGTGGGAAGAAATGCAGAGAAGGTAAAAACGGCCGTTGCTGAAATTAGCGAGAACTCAAATTCTTGTCGGGGGATTTCATTCAATTTAATTGAAGAACCGCTTCAAAATTTAACTAGTCAACTGAGCGATATTGATATTCTCGTCAATGCCGCGGGTATCAATCTTCGTCAACCGGTTGATAATATTTTAGAAAAAGATTGGGACCAAACTTTACACATTAATTTGAAAACTCCCTTCTTCTTAGCCCAACTGTTAGTTAAAAAGATGATACAAAAAGGATGGGGGCGCATCATTAACGTGGCCTCACTTCAATCTCAACGCGCCTTCAAAAATGGCTTAGCCTATGGTGCTTCAAAGGGCGGGGTTGTCCAGCTCACTCGCGCCATGGCTGAAGCTTGGTCCGACAAAGGCATCAATACAAACGCTATTGCCCCAGGCTTTTTCCCAACCCCTTTAACCCAACCCCTGTTTGACAATCCAAAGGCGGTACAAAAGTTGGCAGCTCAAACCGCAATCGGCCGTAATGGGACGATGGATGACCTTTTGGGGATCACGATTTTTTTAGCCTCCGTTGCTTCAAATTATGTAACAGGCCAAGTGATTTATTTAGACGGGGGCTATACAGCAAAGTAATTGTTTTTACCTGATTACGATCACGCAATTACCCATTTACTTAATTACGAAAGTAAAAAGTGGTCAGTAATTAGTTTTTAATTAAAAAGATTTTTCCTTAAAAGGAGACAGTAATTATGGCAAAAGTAAAAATGACACCAAGTGAGGCGCTTGTCGAAACCTTGGTGGCAGAAGGTGTAGAACATGTATTTGGTATCGTTGGCTCGGCCTTTATGGACGCACTCGATATCTTTCCTAGGGCGGGTATCCGATTTATCTCGGTTGCCCACGAACAGGCCGCAGCCCACGCTGCTGATGGTTTGGCTCGCGTGACGGGGAAACCGCAGGTTTGTATCGCTCAAAACGGCCCTGGTATTGCTAATTTTGTTTCAGCAATCACCGCCGCTTATTGGGCGCATTCGCCTGTTGTTTGCATCACCCCTGAAACAGGGTCAATGGGGATTGGTAATGGGGGCTTCCAAGAGCTTGACCAGATGCCAATGTTCGAAAAACAAACCGTCTATCAAGTTCGATTAAATAACCAAGAGCGGATGGCTGAATTGGCTCGCCGCTGCTTTTACATGGCAAAAGTTGAAAATGGCCCAACCCAACTCAATATCCCTCGTGATCGTTTCTATGGTGAAGCGGATTACGAGATTTATCCTAGCTTAGACATCACCCGTGGGGCAGGCCCACGCGCTAACCTTGAAGAAGCAAAAGAGCTTCTTCTTAATGCAAAATATCCTGTCTTGCTTGCTGGTGGTGGTGTCTCTCAAGCAGATGCGTTAGCGGAAGTCAAGGAGCTTGCGGAATTCATGACCCTTCCCGTTGTGAATACGTATCTCCACAATGACACATTCCCTAACGAACACCCACTGGCCGTTGGGCCAATCGGGTACTGTGGTTCTAAAGCGGCCATGCGTACCATCAAGAAAGCCGATGTCGTTTTAGCGCTCGGTACCCGATTAGGCCCCTTCGGTACATTGCCACAGTATGACATGGCTTACTGGCCCGATGATGCCAAAATTATTCAAGTTGATATCAACCATAAAGTATTGGGCTTGACCCAAAAAGTTGATGTAGCCAGCCTGGCTGACGTGAAAGAATTCACCCGTGAACTAACCTCGATGGTTAAGGCCGAACGTCCTGATATGCAGCCAGATGAAGAGCGTATGGAAGAGATCGACCAAGAAAACAAGCGTTGGGCTGATGAAAAAGGGCAGTGGTCTTCATCAACGAATAAACTGATGCACCCCCGCCGCTTCCTTAGCGAGCTGTCTCAAGCTATTCCTAAAGAAGCCATTGTCACAACAGACATCGGTAACACCTGCTCTATGTCCAATGATTATTTCCATTTCAATGGCGTTCGTAAGCATTTGGCCGCCTTGAGCTGGGGGAACTGTGGTTTCTCAGTGGGTGCGGCTATGGGGGCTAAAGTTGGTGCACCTGACACACCAGTCTTTGCCTTCACGGGTGACGGCGCCTACGGCATTGGTGGTTTGGCTGAAATCATGACGCTTGTTCGTGAGGATATTCCTGTGATCACCATTGTTGCCAATAACCATGAGTGGGGTGCCGAGAAGAAGAACCAAATTGATTTTTACGGTGATCGCTTCCTCGGTACAAACCTTCGCCAAAACCCTGACTTCGCTCAAATCGCTCGCGATATGGGTGCGGTTGGCTTCCGTATTGAAGATTACAACGATGTTCAAGATGTTATTCAAGAAGCGATGGCAACCGGTAAGCCATGTGTTATTGATGGCGTCATTGAAGGTGGTGAAGATGTTTTGGCGGATCCGTTCCGACGTGATGCCTTGAAATTACCAAATCGAATGTTGGAGAAGTACCAATAAAATTGATGATTTTCGATTGACGATTTACGAACAAAGTGGAAGTAAATCGTCAATCGTAGATCAAAAATCGTAAATCGTAAATCGAGTTTCCCATGATGCAAATGACTGAAATTTCCCAAGTCGGTGTAGATAGCTTATGGCACCCAATCGTCCAGCACAGTAATTTTAAAAAAGCCCCACCTATGCATGTTGTGAAAGGTGAAGGGGCCATGCTTACGGACCAGCATGGCAGGCAATATTTAGATGCCATTGCGGGTATTTGGTGTGTTAATGTTGGATACGGCCGTGAAGAGCTGGCTCACGTTGCCTATGAGCAAATGAAGAGCTTAGCCTATCTCTCACCCACCATGTCGAGCGAACCAGCTGTTCGGTTAGCCCAAAAATTGCTGAATTTAGTTGATATGAATGGGCATGTTTACTTTTCATGCTCAGGTTCTGAAGCCAACGAGGCCGCATTTAAGATGGTGTGGCAATATCATCAACAATCTGGCGAGCCAAACGGCTATTTGCGCAAGAAGATCATTTCACGATATCGAGCGTATCACGGCAATACGATGGCAGCGATTAGCGCCACGGGCCAAGCAGAGCGCAAAATTGGCTTTGCGATGCAGGCGCCTCAGTTCCGGCACATTAACCCACCGTATCCGTATCGCCGCCACCCCAAGCTAACGCCTGAAGAGCACGGAGAACAAGTGGCGCAAGAGCTCGAGCAAACGATTATTTTTGAGGGTGCTGAAACGGTTGCTGCTTTTATCATGGAACCGATGATTTCTGGTGGCGGGGTTTTGATCCCACCTGACAACTATATCCCTGCCGTACGTCGTATTTGTGATAAGTATGGGGTTCTGTTGATATTCGACGAAGTCGTTTCAGGATTTGGCCGTACGGGTAAAATGCTGGGTCACCATCACTGGTCAGTCAAGCCAGATATTATGACCTGTGCGAAAGGGATTGCTAGCGGCTATCAGCCTATCGCTGCGACAGTCGTCAATGATAAGATTTTTGATGCTTTTTTGGGTGATCCAAGTCAATTAACCCATTTTCGTCATGTCAATACTTACGGGGCTCATCCGGTAGCAGCGGCTGTGGCATTGCGCAATATTGAAATTATTGAACGCGAAGGGCTGGTTGAAAATTCTGCCAAGATGGGCGCTTACATGCGGGAACAGTTTGATCAGCTGATGGAACATCCCAATGTGGGTGAAGTGCGCAGTAAGGGTTTGTTATTTGGTATTGAGTTGGTAGTTGATAAAGAAACAAAAGAGTCTTTAGACCCAGCGTTGGTTAATAAGGTTATTGGCACAACCAAAGAGAATGGAGTCTTGATAGGAAAGAATGGCAATACGATTCCTGGCTTGTGTAATGTGTTGGTCTTATCGCCAACATTAACAGTTAGCCAATCAGAAGCTGATCAAATTATTGAGGCGATTGAGGCAGGGTTGAAGGCGATTATTTAAAAGATTGTCATTTAATAACGATATAATAGGTAATTAGGATAGTTTGCAAATCTTCCTAATTACCTATTACCAATTGTGTGGATTACAGGTCGCGGAATATTTTTTTGTCTACATGGGTAGACATGACAACGGAAGTGTTAGTTGCGCCAAAGTGAGATATTTCCCCAATAAACGTTTCCATGTCTTTAATTTTTGGGACAACGATTTTGACAATGTAAGATGCTTGACCGGTAATGTAGTGACCTTCTTCGACAACGGGCGAGTTCTTGATAAATTCAATCAGCTTTTTGTTTTTGTCTGGGGTGCTGCGAATGCTAACGAAGGCGGTAATTTCACGGCCGAGTTTGTGCATATCTAGCGTGGCCCGATAGCCCGTGATGATGCCATTTTCCTCAAGTTTCCGTACGCGCTCGCTGACGGCGGGTGTGGAGAGCCCCACTTTTTTACCTAGCTCGCTGTAAGGAATACGGCCGTTTTCCTGTAGCGCCTCTAAAATTGCCCAAGAGGTGTCATCTAGTAGATTTTTATTTAAACTCATTTTGAAAATTGCCTCAAAATATTAAGTGAAAACGCTAAAATGGCTAAAATAAGCTATGTGTATCTTGCTTTCTCTTTGTTATTCTACCTGTCAGAAGGAAAAATTCCCACTAACTAATTTCCCTCATAAAACCTAATCTTGTGAAAGTGTGACTCTGTATAAAACAGTTGGCAATTTCTTAAAGATTAGGTCACAAGTAGAGAATTGCTAGGAGTAAAAAAATGATTATTGGAGTACCCAAAGAGATCAAAGCATTAGAGAATCGCGTCGGTGCAACCCCCTCTGGTGTCGCGGAGCTAGTCCGTCATGAGCATACAGTTTTAATTGAAACAGGAGCTGGAGCCGGAAGCGGTTTTGGAGATGATGAATATGTGTCTGCGGGTGGAACGATAGTTACCAGCGCCGCCGAGGCATGGTCAGCGAACATGGTCTACAAAGTTAAAGAACCGCTTGAAGCAGAATATGGCTTCTTCCGTGATGACCTGCTTTTATTTACCTACCTGCACCTTGCTGCAGAAGCCCCCTTGACGGAAGCTCTTGTGAAAAGCGGTGTTGCGGGCATTGCTTACGAAACGGTTGAGCCAGATCGGGGTGGTTTGCCATTGCTTACTCCCATGAGTGAAGTAGCCGGCCGAATGTCAGTGGAGCTTGGCGCGCATTACCTGAAAAAAGCGTACGGCGGTCAGGGCATTTTGCTGGGTGGCGTACCTGGTGTACGTCCAGGAACTGTGACAATTATTGGCGGTGGTGTAGCTGGTGTCAATGCGGCAAAGATGGCAATTGGCTTAGGTGCTAAGGTGATTATTTTAGACATCAATGCCGAGCGTCTGCGGTATTTAAACGACATTTTTGGCGCACGAATTGAGACAGTCATGTCAAATTCAGGCAATATTGCTGAAGCCGTTGCTGAAGCTGACTTGCTTGTGGGAGCGGTCTTAATCACCGGCGCAAAAGCGCCAAAATTAGTTACAGAAGAGATGGTTAAAACGATGAAAGCTGGTGCAGTTATCGTTGATATCGCCATCGATCAGGGTGGCTGTATTGAAACAGTTGATCGGGTTACCTACCATGATAATCCAATTTACACGAAGCATGATGTTGTTCATTACTCGGTTGGCAATATGCCAGGGGCTGTGCCGCGGACGTCAACGTTAGCGTTAACCAACGTCACCCTCCCCTACGCTGTAAAACTAGCCAATATGGGGGCTGAAGCAGCTTGTAAATCTGATGTTGCCTTGATGCGCGGCTTGAACACAATGAACGGTAAAGTAACGCATGCAGGTGTAGCTTCTTCCCTCGGGTATGAATATGTTGATCCATGTGGGTTAATGTAGTATCGCCTGTTAGAATTTATAATCAAAAAGTAAAAAACGACGATTTGAAAAGTGAAAAATAAAAAGTGGCTACGCACACTTTTATTTTTCACTTTTTACTTTTTACTCAAAGAGAAGGAGAAAAAACATGCCAACAGTCAGTGAGGAACTGTTTGCGAGCCTATCAGCGAACGGGGCTGATTTTTATGCATCGGTGCCGTGTAAGCTTTTAGGCCCGTTAATTAATATTTTGGAGGCCCAAACAACGTATGAATATGTGTCGGTGACCCGTGAGGAAGAGGGGCTTGGCGTTTGTGCTGGGGCCTACTTGGGTGGTAAAACGCCGGTGCTGGTGATGCAAAACACGGGGGTGGGCACGCTTTTGACGTCGCTATGCTCGTTGGGTTTGCTTTATAACCTGCCGATACTGATGATTGTAAGCCATCGCGGCTCGCCGGGTGAAAAAATTAGCGCACAGGTGCCGATGGGTGTGGCGGTACGGCCGTTACTCGAAACGATTAATATTCCAACATTTAACTTTAGCGACCGGCGAGATATTCCCAAAGTGGGGCAGCTTGTTCAGCATACACAGGTGGCTCAGCGTCCTGTCGCGGCCCTGCTCGATTTCGACTTCTGGTTAGGAGGTGCAGCGTGAGTGAGTTTCGACGATACGAACTGCTTCAAGAAATTGTGCCTGTTTTAAATGACCAAACACTGGTTGTTTGCAATATTGGCTTTCCTTCACAAGAGCTTTACGCTATCAAAGATGATCCGCGTCATTTTTATATGCTGGGGTCAATGGGCTTGTCTTCTTCAATTGGATTAGGCCTGAGCCGAACAACAGGCAAAAAGGTGGTGTCGATTGATGGGGATGGCAGCGTCTTGATGAATTTAGGGACGCTGTCAACGATTGCTAATTTTGCCCCAGAAAATTATATTTTGTTTATTGTGGATAACGAAGCGTATGGCTCAACGGGAGATCAACAAACCCATACGGCAGGCAAAACAGATTTAGCAGCGATGGCTAGAGCAGCAGGAATTGAAAATGTGCTCGAAGTCGATGGCCAATCTGCGAAGGCTTGTCTTGAATCCTGTTTGCAAGAGGCTGGTCCTCATGTCATTGTGGCGAAAGTGGCTAGTGGTAGCCCCAAATTGAAAGCGATACCCATGTCACCGGGATTGATTCGAGACCGGTTTAAAGCTGAGGTTCAAGCGTAAAATCGGTTTAGAAGATAGTAATCAAAAAAATAGCTCAGCCCCAGCAAATTTGCTGGGGCTTTTTTCTTGACGATATTTTAAAAACGGTTTAATATATAACCGTATGGTTATATATAATGAGAAGCTTGATTTAATATTTGGTGCGCTTGCTGATTCGACACGAAGAGGCATGCTGGCTCAGCTATCAAAAGGGGAGACAAATATTTCTGCTCTGGCACGGCCGTATAATATCTCTCAACCCGCCATTTCTAAGCATTTACGCGTCTTGGAAAAAGCGGGCTTGATTCAAAGAACGAAACAAGGCAGAGACCATATTATTCGCGTGAATCCTGAACCAGCGGAACAAGCGCGTGATTGGATTGCTTATTATGCTCAGTTTTGGAACGCGCAATTTAATGCAGTCGAAGCGTATTTAGAGGAAAACAAACAAGATGAAGGGGAGTGAAATATCTTATGAAAACGGCCGTTTAACGGTGACGCGCATTTTTAATGCTCCGCGAGAAGCGGTGTTTGAGGCTTGGGTTGAAACGAGCAAAGTTCAGCTGTGGTGGGGATGTGCTTATGCCACTCAGGTGCAGTCTGAAATTGAGCCTGAGGTGGGGGGGAAATTTAATCATCTTATGACGCTTAAAGATGTTGGCGATTACCAACAAAAAGGGATGATTACGGCGTATGATCCACCCGCTTTATTAGCTTACGATCTTTACGACGGCTTTAATCAGGAACCGATGCCAGTTCGGGTTGAATTTCATGTTGATGCACAAGGCACAAGGGTGCGGTTAACTCAAGATAACTTGCCAGATAGCTATAGCCAGTATGTAAAAGTTGGCTGGTTGGCTGGCTTTGAGAAATTGAGTGAGATTTTGGAAGCGGAAACGGCCGTTTCCTAATAATTTGGAGGATAAATGAAAGAAGTCATTCCTTATTTAATGTTTTCGGGAAGCTGTCACGAGGCTCTTAATTTTTATAAATCTTGCCTAAATGGAGAAATCGTGTCTCTGCAAACGGTGGGGGACTCACCACTCGATGTACCTGCAGAGTTCCAAGATCGAATTTTTGATTCAGAATTTCGAGCGGAAGGCGTCCGTTTTAAAGCATCGGATGACATGCCAGGTCAAGAAGTTGTCAAGGGTGGAAATTTTGCCATGTTTGTTACTTTTTCAGACCAGCAAGAACAAAAGCGAGTATTTGATGAGCTTTCTAATGGGGGACAAGTTCAATTTCCCCTAGAAAATAACTTTGGCATGTTGATTGATAAATATCAGGTGCAGTGGATGCTGGCAGGCTAGAAAGGACAGGATGAGTCAAATGAGTAATGATCCAACAGACCCAATTAAAATACAAGCAGGTCAATACAGTGGTGTGGATGAAGGGGCAGCCTGTACCCAAACCTCTTTTAAATCAGGTAAAAAAGCGTTTTTGTATATTGGCGAGCAGGGCGGGCGATACAAAGCGATGTTTAAGCTTAAAAATTCAATTGATGAGGCGGATGCGCTATCGCAAAAAGAACCAAAAAATTATGAGATTGGCAAGCACGGTTGGGTAACAGCCCGATTTACCGCTGAAGACCCAATGCCACAGGCGCTCTGGGAGCGATGGCTAGATGAAAGTTATCAGCTAAGTTTGAAAAAATAATTGAGAAGGTGGTCCATCGATTTTTACGATAGACCACCTTTTTTGTTTATGGGAAGAGGCAGTTTGAAATAATCTTCCAAACGATTTGACTACGGTGATTGTGATCCTGGCTTATGTTCTTGAACTAATTTGAATCCAAAGCGACGGCCGTATCCTTGCCCAAATGCTAACGCAAACCAAACCCGCGTCATACTATCGATTAATGAGGCTTGGCCTTCATCACCAAGATAGATTGGGTCTAAGCCGATGGCCTCAATTAACTTGGCTATTTCGCCTCTATTTTCTTCTGGGCCACAATAGAGCAAGGCCAGCTTTTCGCCATCGATTTGCGGGTTGGCGAAATTTTCCCAGCCAAGTGAGCTAAAGGCGCGGTAGACACTTGTGTCGGATGTAGCGTTTTGAATAGTCTCTATATTGTTCATAACCTCACTACCAACATTGTTTGTGGCATCAATTATTGTTTTGCCATTTAGCCCATCGTTATTCTCCAGCAAAAACGCAGCGACTGCTTTGCCAGGAATGGCTAGCAAGATGATGTCGCTTTTTTGAATGGCTTCATTTACGGAAACGGCCGTTGCTTTGCCATCGCTTTCATCTAAGCAACGTTGAGCCTTGTCGTTCATTTGGCGGATGCCGAAAGTCACTGCGTGTCCGGCTAAGGCCCATTTGACCCCTAAAGTGCGGCCAATATTTCCAGTTCCAATAACTTCTATTTTCACGGTTGTTCCTCTTTTTTTCCGTTTTTTGATTAAACGCCTAACGCCTCAACGACCAGCTTGGCG
>JBCCFD010000179.1:0-14171 GCA_039029915.1 Chloroflexota bacterium | reverse complement strand
CTGAGCAAAACGGTTCTTTGGCGACCAACGTCCGCAATAATGTCACGAATTTCCACGATTTGAGCGGGGTCAAGCCCGATAGTTGGCTCATCCAGAATGAGCACATCAGGATCGTGCATCAACGCTTGGGCTAAACCCACTCGCTGGCGCATCCCCTTTGACAAGCTGTTAATAAAGCTTTCGGCTCGGTCGAGCAGATTGACCTGCTCTAGCACTTCGTCCACCCGATCCCAAACGTTGTCTATTTGACGAACGCGTCCAATAAATTCCAGATATCCTTCAACGCGCATTTCTGGATAAAGAGGGACTGTTTCTGGTAAATAGCCCAATGTTTGCCGAGCCGGCAAAGATTCACTGATGGTGTGGTATCCACCGATGTAGGCGTCTCCGCTTGTCGGCGGCATATAGCCGGTGAGCATACGCATCGTGGTGGTTTTTCCAGCCCCGTTAGGACCTAAAAAGCCGACGATTTCACCTTTTTCGCAGGCGAAGCTCAAGTTGTTAACGGCCGTATAGTTAGCATACGTCTTCGTTAACCCATCCGCCTCTATCATAATTTTATCTTCGAGTTCTGACATGAGTTTTTTCCATCTTTAGTCAAAATAATTGATTGTTAAGTGTTCCGAAGTTTCTAAATTGAAAACGCTGGTAGATAAAAGCTTCGGCACCTCGAGGAAACGAAGATTGTAGCCGTGGCTTTGTTAAAAGCAGCACTTCGTTTCACCTGAGAGATAGTTACGACCGAGAATAGTAGCAAAACCACCCTGCTTGTCAAACAAGTGAGGCGGTAGATTCAGACTGCCTTAAGGGCAAAATAACGTGAAAATGGCTACCTGGCAGTGATTCTTCGTCAAACCCTTGGCTTTCAACCCAGATTTGCCCTTCATGCGCTTCGACGATGCCTTTGGCGATTGCTAGCCCGATGCCAGCCCCGCCTCCTTTGAAGGCTGTTTGGCTTGAAGAGTGCAGTTTGACATCACCGGACTGGTAAAACTTTTCAAAAATGAGCTCTTTAAGCTCAGGGGCAATGCCCACGCCTGAGTCAGAAATAATCAACTCAACGGAATCAGTTTTGCTTTCATCGGCTGGGTGAAAACGGCCGTTGACAGCCACTGCTCCCCCATTTGGTGTGTATTTAATGCTGTTGGTTAAAATTTGAAGAAACGCCTTTTCGAGCGCCACAGTATCCCCTTCGATTTCAGGTAATTCACCAAGAGCATTGAGAGAAAACGAAATTTCACGTCCTTCAAATGATGCCCTTAGGTTGCTCTTAATTGAGGCAAATAAGAATGAGAGCGAGAGGGGGGCCATGTACAAATCTAACGATTGGCTATCAATCATGGCGACATCTTCCATTCGTTCCACAATCTCATTAAGTCGCGTTGCCCCGCTATCAATATTTTCTGTCCACTTTCGATACGCTTCGTTGTCAAGAATCTTATCATCACTTAAAAACATCTGGTTGTACACGTTGATTAGGGTAAGTGGTGTTTTCAACTCGTGAGAGGCGATTGTGATAAAGTCACTTTTTGTTTTATCTAGCCTTTCCAGCTTGGCATAGGCAATTTGCAGCTCGCGGGTGCGCTCCTGAACCTTTTGCTCTAGCGCCATATTCATCTCTGTAATCTGCTCATATAATCGGGCATTCTCTAAAGCAACGCTGATTTGGTCTGCTAATAGCTGAAATACCTGTTGGTCTGAGTCAGTTAATGATGATTTTGACCGGCTCTGTAGGGCCAAAACACCTAATCGTTGATTGGCCATTTTTAAGGGGCGAACCATAGTCACTTGTTTTGGATAAAATTGGTTGCGGGGCGTCGATTCATCCATGCCGGTGATCATGCCATTTTGATAAACGCCGAGTACATCGAGGAAAAATGCGTTGGTATCTGGCGTCTGACTAGTCGCTAGCCATTCTCCTGATTCCGCAACAAGAGAAAGCTGGGCGGTTAACCCTTGCTGCTCAGGCAAATAAACGGCCGCATAATGAATTTGATAATTTTCTTGGATTAGCGCCGTAATTTGTTTGAGTAAACGCTCTTTTTCAAGAATAGATGTAATTCGGTGACCCACACCAGCACTGGTAGTAAGCTGTGACGCAAGTTCCTTCACTTCTACCTTTTGGATGCGTTCCGATACCTCTCCTTCCACTGATCGTAATACAACCCTTGCCCGCGCTAGATGCAGAATAATGGCGGTTAACCCAGATGAAAACAATACCAAGAACCAGAAGATTAATACCCCTTCATCTGAGGGGATGGGGGTCATGAATAGGGCATAGATAGACCATCCCCCTAAGGTAAGTGCTAGAAGGGATAAAAACCATTTTCGAGAAACAAAGACTGCACCTGCCGCTACCATAAATAAAATTAAGTTCGCAGATTGCTTTGGATCGAGTGTTGCGTATAGTCGCAAAAGTGTGCTTGAAAGTACGGCAATGGCGATTGAGCCAATAAATACATTGGCATGTTTTTCAGGCGATTCCATGCGTCGGGCGATGGCTGGAAGGGAAAAGATGAAGACAGCACAACCAACTGCAAACCAAACCATTATCGGAAAATTCCGTTCTCGCAGAATTAACTGCTGTGCAATTGCATAACCAATAAAAAGCAGCCCTATTCCTATTGTAAACAGCGGTAACTGGCGGAATTGAGAACGATCTAATATCTGGTCAATTTGCACATTGGAATCATCCATTGTTCTATTTCCCCTTGCTCATCAATTTTTATAAAAAACCTCTGAGGTTTTGACAAACTGTGTAGGTTATCCAAATTGTTTGGAAACCTCAGAGGTTTAAATTTGTGGGTCTGCGAAAAATCAGTTGCTTAGTTGCTAAAGTCCCAACCAAAATCAGTTTCTAGCAGCTCTTCACCGTTATCTAAAAGAACACCTTGCCGGCCAACACCAGGGAAAGGCCATGTCCAGTCACCGGGTAGTAGCAGATTGACATTATCATCGGAGAAGGCGCTAATTGAGACGCAGTATGTGTCTGCTGAAAGGTTCGGGAAGCGATACAAGCCAAATTCATCTGTTGTGGTAGTAGAAATGATTGCGGCTGAATTGATAGTGCCATCTTCGGGGCAGGCCCCTTGGGATAGCGTGACGGTGATCCCGACTAATCGACCCTCATTAAAGTTGAGAGAGCCATCAGCTCGATAGAAACCACTATCATCAATTTCAACACAACCAACGGATGGATTGCCATCAGCGTCAATAAAACAGATGTCTTCCCAAACAACCCCACCAATCACGGCCGAATTTGGCTGGGGAGTAGCGTCGGGGATCCCAACGACAATTTGCACCCAGAACGCTTCTTCAATAAGGCCATTTACGCCAAAAAGTATCCCATTGCTATCTGCAATTTGCCAATTGCTGCGGTAGGTGCCTTCTTCGGCCGGAGCGGTAAATTCAGCGGATAGCTCAACCGTTTGCCCAGCCACAACGACCGTTTCTAATGGGATAGAAGTCACCTCAGGCGTGAAGTCGCCATCAAGGAAAGTCAATGCGTAGCTTTCAGTCCACGGGCAGGTGCCGGTGTTGCGTAGGAGCCATCGTTTCTCGAACGTTTGACCAGGTGCAAAAACGGTGTCGTCGGGAATGTTGACATCTTCGACAAACTCCATGTTGTTGGTGCAGTTGGCGAGGTCTACGTCTGGTGTTGGTAGGAATGCGTAATCCCAACCAAAGTTAACACCGGTGCGGATTTCGCCTTGCTCAAGCGTAATTGTGGCTTCTGCAACGTTACTCTCAGGAAATGTCCATAATCCTTCATCCTGTATTGAGGCGTTTTGTGGGTCGGCATTATCAATAGAAAGGCAGTAGGTGCCTGCCGGAATGTCTAAGAAAACGTAATCACCATCTTCGTCGGTAGCAATTGAGGCAAAACCAGTTGAAGGACACTCCCCTTCGCCTAAATTGACAAGGATTGATTGAAGTCCTGGTTCTCCATCTTCGAGTAGCCCATTAGCTTGGAAGCCAGGGGCATCTGTTTGGGCAATACAGCCTTGGGAGGGGGCACCGCCGCTGTCGTCATCGGTAGGGGCAACAGAGCAAAGATCGTGCCACACACGGCCGTTTACCAAGGCCAATTCGACGATGGGTTCAGACGTGGGGGTTGGTTCTGGTGGGGTGGTTGGGGTGCTTAATGCCCCTTCAACATTGTCAACAGAAAGTGTAAATGACCCAGTACGGCCGTTAACATTCACCTGATACGAGCCGGCAGGCAAATCCGCGACTTCGAGAGGGATTGTTTCTTCAAATGCGACAACCACTTGAGTACAAACTGCTTCGGGATCTTGTTTTGTAGAAATACCAACATTGAATTCATTCCCGATCTGATCGATTGAGACATTCTCAATTGAGGTGCAGCCATTGGGCAAACTACCGCGGGCTTTGATATCGATCTGAACGGGAAATGATTCCAAAATAACCACTTCGATGCTATCAACAGTTGCCACCCCCATTACTGCTTCAGGTCGGGCCGGCGTTTCAGTTGCAGCCGCTTCTTGCACCACCTCAGGAATGGCCGTTTCTTCGACGGCTTCAGGATCATTTTGACCACATCCTACTATGAGTACAAGCAACAGGAAGCAAACAAAAAACAAGGACTTAATTTTCATACATTTTCTCCACTAACTGTACTAGGATACCTAACGCTTGCAAGAACGATTTTTCTTTGCTTGAACGGTATCCTAATGGTGTTGACAGAAAGGATTCTATAAAAATCTGTCAAGTACCGGGTAAATCACAAACGATTGCCGTTGGTTTTTCATTAGATGGCTTGTGATTTACTAAAACTTGCTTTGGCTTACGAGAATAAAAATAAAGGTGTGCGTTAATAAATAAGTTCACTGCTGGACACCTTGATAGGATTGGATGATGGGCTGGGATGATAAAAATGAATTGTTAAGTTCAAAGCAAGAAGGTCGCAAAAGACCGCTTCTCTCCTTTTTTGATGGCAAGACATCAAGGATTTAGGCAAATTCTTAAAATTTACCTAGTCCAGAATAAATGGTAGATTCATGCTCAAACTTTTAGCAAGTTTTCCCATTTATATGCCAAAAACGGCCGTTTTGCTGAATATCAAAAGAACAGCAAGAGGCGATTATAATAGACCCTTTCACAGTTTACAATTGCCGCTTAATAATCTCCAATACCTCGGTCGGTTTTTGTGATGCTTCCCACCTATCTTATTACCATACCATCTAGGCTATGACATTCTCGCTATGTTCACAAAATGGGTCGTTGTTTATGATTTGCTTTATCGATCAAAGAGCCATCAGACAAAAAATCTAAATTTTTGTCTTTCTTAAATCTAAATTTTCTTTAAGTCAAAATCCACTTTTGACTTTCTCACGAAGAAAAACTGGGGACCAAAACAACCTAATTTTTAAAATTTAGGGGAGCCAATTTATGAAGGGAAGAATGCCTGTTTTCAGGTGGCATTCGGAGATACTTGCCGCCTGTATCGCATTAGGATTCATGGTATTGATAAATTTGATACTCAACAATCCAATATCCGTCGTGAAGGCCGATATTACTGCCAATACCGACAGTGAATTGGTGCCTTTAATGAATGTGGCAAATGAACAGGGAAATGTTCGCGTCATTATTCAGCTGGACGTGCCATCTGAGGGTGCTAATGAAGAAGGCCAACTTGCTTCTCAGGCCCAAAGGATCGCCATTGATTCTGCTCAAGATGTCGTTGTCGAGCAGATGTCTGCTACCAATATGGAAACCGTCGCCACATTTGAAACAATTCCCTTTATGGCTGTGAAAGTGAATGCGTCTGAACTTGAACAATTAGCCAGCTTACCAGAAGTGCTCTCAGTTGAAGAGGACCTGCCGATCCCTACGGCGCTTGACGATTCGGTGACGCTGATTGGCGCAGATGACGCTTGGCAAAATGGCTACAGCGGCCAGGGTCAAGCGGTCGCAATCTTAGATACCGGGATTGATTTGGATCATCCCGCGTTCACGACGGGTGGCAATCGCATTGTGGCTGAAGGATGTTACTCTACAAATGATTCTGGATTTGGAGCAATTTCAGCTTGTCCCGGTGGGGTTGAATCATCAACGGCCGTTGGGTCTGGGGTTGATTGTGTTGCAGCTGCGGCTGGGTACTCAGGTGCCCAATCTAACTGTACGCATGGCACGCACGTGGCGGGCATTGCGGCTGGAAATGATGGAACGGCCGTTGGTGTGGCTAAAGATGCTGACATTATTGCGATTCAAATATTTTCCATTTTCACCACCTCTGACTATTGTGGCACAATGGCTGGCTGCGCGTTAACTTTCACGAGCGATCAAATCGCGGGTTTAGAACGGGTATATGAACTGCGCAATAGCTTTAACATCGCTTCAGTCAACATGAGCTTAGGGGGCAGCACACCATACAGCTTAGCCTGCGATAGCGATAGCCGCAAAGCCATTATTGATAATTTACGAGCCGCCGGTATCGCCACCGTTATTGCTTCTGGCAACAACGGCTATAAAGATGGTATTAGTAAACCAGCCTGTATTTCTTCGGCTATTAGCGTTGGCTCTTCAGATAATAATGATGGGGTTTCATCTTTTTCTAATATCGCGCCTATCTTAGATTTAATGGCGCCCGGGTCGTCAATTTATGCGGCCGTACCCAATGACACATATGGTACCAAGAGCGGAACTTCTATGGCTACGCCTCACGTAGCTGGAGCATGGGCTATATATAAGGAAGCGGTTCCCAATGCATCTGTTGATGATGTGCTTGAAGCATTTCAAGCGACTGGCACCTTAATCGATGATAACCGGAGTGGCGGTATCGAAACGAATTTACCCCGCATCAATGTTGATCAAGCGATTAGCAGCTACGTACCGGGGTTGTCGGTTTCGGTTGAAGTATCTCAAAGCTACGTGCTGCCCGGTGAATCCATTTCGTACACGATTCAAGTTGAAAATAAAACCGCTATTGCTGCGACAAACGTTGAAATATCTAATGTTATTCCTGATTATTTGACGCTCAATCCAGCGTCTTTGAGCAATGATGCGATGATTACGGGTGTGCAAACGGGGGATCAGATTCAATGGAACACCGGTGAGACGTTGGCCCCTAATGAGTCTTTAATCCGGGTGTTTGTCGCAACAGTTGATTCATCTTTGACGAATGGGGGCTTTATCGAAAACACGGCAATCGCAACTAGCCCCGATATGGCTGAAGCCCGCTTAGATACGGCCGTTACTATCATAAACACCGTTTCCGACTGTAATCTAAATGATGATTTTGAAACGGCCTCTCTAGCTAGCCACTGGATGGCTGAAACGACTGAAGATGGTCGCGTTTCTATCATCAGTGACTTACCTCAAAGTGGCAGCTATTCACTGCTTTTAGATGATGCCAGCGCGGGTGGCACCTATTCCGAAGCGGGTGCAATTTTAAACATTGATTTATCTAGTCAATCAGAAATTGAACTATCATTTGATTGGTTTGATTTAGCCGATGAATATGATGCTGATTATGATGGCGTTTTCATTCGAGAAAACCCAACCTCGGATTGGGTGAAAATTTATAACTTTTCTGGTACAAATAGTAATAGTTACCAGAGTGCCGAAATTGACTTAATCCAAGCAGCAATAACAAATGGGTTATTGCTATCTAACCAAACCCAAATAAAGTTTGGATTTTACGATAATTACCCAGCCTTATTTAGCAATATTAGTGGCGGAGATGGTTACGCTATTGATAATGTGACAGTTAGTTGTGTACCCGCTGGCCTGACCCTGACTCAGACTGCGAATATAATGTCACTGGACCCGGGCCAACTCATCACGTTGACTGTAGCGATAGCCAACAACGATTCAATCAATGGAACCAACGCCATAATATCAAGCGACATTCCTGGAGGCTTGGCCTTTGCGGGGCCCGTAACCCTCATGGGTACAGGAGGAGATGTTGCTATGGATGGTAGTGATTTGCCCGTCATCGCGTCGGGCATGAGCATTCCAGCCAATGGGCAAATCACAGCCACCATTCTTTTTACAGTGGAAAACGGGATTAGTGCCGGAACGCCGTTATCCGTAATTTTTAACGCAAAAAGTGATGAGAATCCGGATTGGGTATCTTCATCTCAAACTTTGGTAATGGCTAATGTCGCACCTGTTGCTCTGACTGATTGGGTAACCACAACGCTCAATTCTTCAATTTTATTCTCTCCGCTTGATAATGACTTTGATATGAATGGTGACGGCCTGTCAATAACGGCCGTTTCTCAACCGACACAAGGCGGTATTGCTACGACAGACAGTACAGCGATCAGTTACACACCTCAAAATGGGTTTGGTGGGATCGATGAGTTTACCTACACCGTTTCAGATGGCTTTGGTGGGCTAGCGACCGCAACAGTAGCCGTCAACGTGCCCAATGTGCCGCCTATTGCTGTTGATGACAGCACAGCTTCTCAACCCAACAGGCCAGTTTATTATCCAGTGACCATTAATGACACTGATCCCAATGGGGACAGCTTGCTCATCACGCAGGTGAGTACGCCCAATAATGGGGTTGCTTCAATTGAAAATAATCAGATAGTTTATACCTCGACTGCTGGTTTTGAGGGAACGGCCGTATTCACTTATACCATTGCTGATGGGAATGGTGGCCAAGATGAAGGCCAGATTTCTGTTAATGTGGGTGCTGGTTTAAATGGTCATCCTGTTCCTCAAGCAGATGAGCCGTCGATTGGTAGAGATGAATCAACTCAACTTGATTTACTGAATAATGACATGGATCCTAATTTGGATGATATTTTCATTGTGTCAATTACCCAACCTAACTTTGGAACGGCCGTTTTACAGGGCAACTCAGTCCAATATACGCCAATGGTGGGTTTTGTAGGTGTTGATTCATTTGAATACACAATTCGGGACGCATTTGGTGACGAAGCGACCACGGCGGTGACGGTTTCGGTTGCGCTTGACAATACAGAAATATTTGACGTGAATCCCAACGCATCTGGTGAGCAGTCATTTACAACAGCCGATGGCCGAATAACCCTTTCGATTCCGACAGGTGCTCTAGAAAGTTCTGTTCAGCAAATTGCCTACACAACGCTTGATACCGCTTCTGCAAGAGCAATGAATCAGGGCGTTGGACTTGCATTTGCCCTAAATGTAGGCGACGGTGCTCAAATATTTACGGGCAGCCCTACCTTTGACCCACCTCTCGAAATTGTCATCCGGTATGATTCCCATAGCTTGCCTGCTGGTATTGACGAAAATTATTTGCAGTTTTTCTATTTTAGCGAGTCGCAAAATGAATGGGTCAGCATCGATATTATTGCCCGCGATCTGCTCAATAATACCGTGACTGCTCGGCTCAGTCATTTTACTGATTTCAGCTTAGGTGCAGGTTATCAAATCTATCTACCTGTTGTAACAAACGACTGATTCATATGAATTTGGGCTGAATGTCGGAAAAACGTAGCGGACTACGTTGAAAGGATTAGTAAATGAAATGTTGAACTAACAACTTTCATGAGCTTCCTCTCCAAAAGACGGTGTATGAAGGGGTTCAATACGCCGTCTTTTTCTTTTTAATTCTTCAGATTGTTTCCAAGATTTCCTTTAGAAAGTGACCAGTATAGCTGTTTGCCGTTTTGGCGATTTTTTCTGGTGGGCCTTGAGCAATAATTGTGCCACCACCATCTCCACCTTCAGGTCCTAAATCAATAAGCCAATCTGCCGTTTTGATCACGTCCAAATTGTGCTCAATGACAATAACCGTATTGCCTGAATCAACGAGGCGATGCAAAACATCAAGCAGCTTTTGAATGTCTGCAAAGTGGAGCCCTGTTGTGGGCTCATCCAAAATATAGACGGTGCGGCCTGTGGCCACTTTGCTTAGCTCTCGAGCTAGCTTTATTCGTTGGGCCTCACCACCGCTCAAGGTTAAGGCGCTTTGCCCTAGTTTGATATATTCCAAGCCAACATCATATAAGGTTTGGAGCTGGCGATGAATCTTAGGGTGATTTTCAAAGAAGGCGAGTGCTTCTTGAACGTCCATGTTAAGGACATCCGCGATGGTGGCGCCTTTGTATTTAACAGATAGGGTTTCAAAGTTGAAGCGGTTTCCATTACAGGCGCGACAAACAACCCAGACATCAGCTAAAAAGTGCATTTCGACTTTTTTACGGCCGTATCCCGAACACTCCTCACACCGTCCCCCTTGCACATTAAAGCTAAATCGGCCTGGTTTATACCCTCTTGCCTTCGCGTCAGGCGTTTTGGCAAACACTTGGCGAATTTCGTCAAATAGTTTGATGTAGGTTGCTGGATTGGAGCGGGGAGTACGACCAATCGGATCTTGGGTGATGTTGATCACCTTATCGAGGTGCTCGAGTCCCGTTATATCTCTAAAAGGACCCGGTTGGGTCTGCGCTTGATTTAACCTTTCAGCCAGCGCTGGATAAAGGGTTGAGGTGATTAAACTGCTTTTTCCGCTGCCCGAAACCCCCGTCACCGTAATCATGGTGCCCAAAGGGAACTTGGCAGTCACATTTTTCAAATTGTGTAGCTTTGCTCCCTTTAATTCAACCCACCCAATATCTGTTTTGCGCCGCTTGGTGTTAGGTGATGAGATAACCAGATTGCCGCTTAAATATTTTCCCGTTAGCGAATTTGGATCAGCCTGCACATCCTGTGGATTTCCTGCTGAGACGATGGCTCCCCCATTCACACCCGCACCTGGCCCTAAATCAACCAGCCAATCTGAGTCCATCATCGTTTCTTCATCATGTTCAACAACCAAAACGGTATTTCCCATATCTCGAAGCTGTAAGAGCGTATCTAGCAAAGCCCGATTGTCTCGCGCATGGAGGCCAATAGACGGCTCGTCGAGGATGTAGAGGACACCGACTAAGCCGCACCCGATTTGGCTGGCGAGCCGTATGCGCTGGGCCTCGCCGCCAGATAGACTTGGAGCAGGTCGGTCAATTGTTAAATAATGAAGCCCAACGTTTAGCATAAACTGCAAGCGATCGCGTATTTCTTTGAGGACTTCTGACGCAATCTCCATCTGTTCATCATCTAATATGCCATTGGCCGGATGATGCCCATTGCTGCTTGCATGGCTTGGCTCTTCATTTAACCCCACAATCCAGGCGTGAGCTTCGTCGATGGCAAGTTGGCTAACTTCTGGCAATGTTTTGCCACCAACTTTAACCGCTTGTGCCTCCGGCTTGAGTCGGGACCCACGGCAAGTTGAGCAAGTGAGCTGGTTCATATACGCCGCGTATCGCCGCCGCTGCCCTTCAGAGTGAGTTTCGCGGAAAAGACGATTGATATGAAAGATAACGCCCTTTGCCGGACGCAGGGTTTCACCGCTCCAACTGCCTGCTTCACCTTCACCACCCCACACAAAGCGGATTTTTTCCTCACCTGAGCCATATAGAATGACATCACGGAATTTTTGGGGCAGTTCGTTCCACGGCAAGCTTAAGTCAACCCCATAATGATCTGCCATCGTTTGGACGTTTTTAGCCCCCCAAGAGGATTCTTTTTTTCCAATAATGCCGTGCCATTTAGAAGCCCCTTCGAGCATTGAAATCTCTGGGTTGGTAATGATTAAATCTGGGTCGACCTGCATTTTTGTGCCAATGCCGTTGCATTCAGGACACATGCCGATGGGGGAGTTAAAGCTGAATAACTGCGGGGAGAGCTCTGGAAAGCTGGTGCCACATTCCGCACAGGAGTTGTGTTCGCTCATGAGGATGGTTTCAGAGCCCGTGTCAAGCATCAGAATGCCTTCAGCGGCATTGAGGGTTGTCTCGATGGAGTCAACGAGCCTGGTCATGTAGGCGCTGTCTACAGTTTCAGGTGCAGTTAGCCGATCAACGATAAGCTCGATGTTGTGTTTTTTCTTTTTATTGAGTGTGGGAATAACGGCCGTTAAATCAACCACGTCCCCATTTACCCTTGCCCTTGTAAAACCATCCGCTTTTGCCTGATTAAGAACCTCAACGTGCGTCCCCTTACGATTACGAACAATAGGCGCTAATAGCTGGTAACGTGTTTTAGCCGGTAGTTCGGCAATCTGGTTGGCAATCTGCTGAGCGCTTTGTGGCTGGACACGGTTGCCGCACGTCGGGCAATATGGCACGCCCACACGCGCAAAAAGCACCCGCAAATAATCCATAATTTCAGTTACCGTACCGACCGTTGAACGAGGATTTTTGCTAACCGCCTTTTGCTCAATTGCAATCGCTGGACTAAGCCCAATAATGGCATCTACCTTTGGTTTTTCCATTTGCCCCAAAAACTGACGCGCATAAGCAGAAAGGCTCTCAACATACCGCCGCTGGCCCTCGGCATAAATGGTGTCAAAAGCCAAAGAGGACTTTCCACTGCCGCTGACACCGGTTAAGACAACGAGCTTGTTGCGAGGAATAGAAACATCAACGTTTTTCAAATTATGTTGTTGCGCACCGCGAATAATAATGTTTTGGGGTTCCATAAATCTCCAATACGGGGAATTTGATCTTATGTGAACATATGTTCTGAGTTAAATCGATTTTATCATGGAGTTGCTATTTTGGCATGAATAAACAGCGTTCTTGTGAAATTTTCAAGACAGTTATTGGGTGTTAGGAGGTGAGTGTGTAACAACATTATAAGTTGTCAAATGGAAGAGCAATGGCTAAAATCCTACGGCTAAATACTTCGTTACATAAAAAATTCTAAATTTATCCAGAGAAGAAGTATTTAAAAACTTTGGTAACAAAGTACTAAATCTATACTAACATTTTTATAACAAAGCGGTTGTAAAATCGTATCCGCTTGCATACTGCCAAGCTAACATTATTGAAATACACGTTTTGAGAAATAACAGAAAAAAGCTAACCGAGCATCATCTTGTGGGAGAAACCGAAAATATTAGACATACTTTCTCACAGTCTACGTTCAATAACCGATTGAACACTGTCTCACTTCCGGTTAGCTAAAGGTAATCAAAGATGCCAACTTATACATACAAATGCAATGAATGCGGACATCAATTTGATATTCGTCAAAAATTTAGCGAGGATGCCCTAACTGATTGTCCCGAATGTGCGGGACGCTTACGCCGTCTTGTCAATAATTCGGGTGGTATCGTTTTTAAAGGGAGCGGCTTCTACATTAATGACAGCAAATCTGGTAGCAAAAGCAAATCATCATCTGTATCCTCGTCTAAATCAACAGATAATAATGAGAGCGGTAAATCAGATTCATCAACGTCTGAGACGAGTAAACCTGAAAAGTCGGCTGAAAAGCCTAAAGAAAAAAGCAATTCCCCTTCTTAAAATAAGTTAATGAATTTTAGTTAAAAGCTGAGTTTTTCCGATAATAAAAAAAGCCCTGGTAAAGGGCTTTTTTTATTATAAGGCTTAAGTTCGGGGTTAAGTGAAACGAAGTTCCTGCTTTGAATAAAACGCTGACTTTAAACTTCGTTTTCTCGCCATTTCTCACAACTGTATGATTGTTTACCATGGCACCTATAGCCACATTCAAGTTGACACGGATGGCATACATGTTGACGAACCCCATGAACATCATGATTGCAAGAATGTATCGTTTGGGTAGAAAAACATTCGGAGCATCCTCGTGTTCCGATATACTTGATGACGTACTATCACCGCCTTCTTCGTGTTTCCGTACACGTTCCGGATTACCAATACGCCGGACTGACAGTAACTTAGCATTTTGTCCAGTCTCATCAATATTAGAGGCAAGAGTGTTTTCATCCTTCACCGGATTCCTTTCCGAAGAATTGTCTGATTTTTGTGTATCTATATCCGTTTTTTCTCTAGTATCCGAAGGACTTGTTTTACTACCATTGGTCGCCGACCGACCTTTTTTAGAACGCTTTCCACTTTTATTCTTTTTGTCTTCTTCTTCTTCAAAAAGCCCAGGAATAGCTATAGAATTGGGTAATTTTCGCTCAGGCGTATCATTTGCCCGTTTTCGTGTTTCGGGGGCAATATTTAAATCAGTCGAGCTAGATAATCTTTCATCAAGTTCGTTTTGTTGTTCTATACGAACACGTCGTTCTCCTCCAGATATGCTATTTCTTTTCACATTTGAATGTTCTCGTACTAAATGCGTTGAGCCATCACCTGGGGTGGAGCCTCTTTTGGAAGTTTTATAATATTCATGTTGAGGTG
>JBCCFD010000178.1:0-14314 GCA_039029915.1 Chloroflexota bacterium | reverse complement strand
GAAAACGGCACAAATGGTGATCAGCGAATACAGGATGGGTATCGACTTGCCATGCGCTCTGCCCATTCACTTGTTAAATTAGAAAATCTGGATGTGATTGTGGAGGCCACCGGTGTTCCAGAGGTCGGGGCATTTGTTTGTGAGGCCGCTATTCTAAACCATAAACACATTGTTAATATGAACGTCGAAGCAGATGCGACGATTGGGTATTACCTCACCCAGCTAGCCGATCAGCACAATGTTGTTTATTCGCTGGCGGCAGGCGACGAGCCGGGGAGCATCAAAGAGATTTATGACTTTGCGGATGCGCTTGGATTTGAAATCGTCGCGATCGGCAAAGGGAAAAACAACCCTCTCAACCGAGCTTCCAATCCTGATACCACCGCTACCAAAGCAGAACGCCAAAAAATGAGTGCCAAAATGCTGGCTTCATTTGAAGATGGCACCAAAACAATGGTCGAGATGACCTCAATTGCCAATGCTATAGGGTATCCACCGGACATACGCGGGGCACACGGTCCCAATGTTAATGTGAATCAACTTGCCGATACCTTCATTCCTCAAACAGATGGGGGCATTTTTAGCGGTGCTGGTAAAGTAGATTATGCTGTTGGGGATGTAGCGCCAGGCGTATTTGTCATCATTACGACTGACCAGCCGAAGATCATTCGAGATTTAAACTATTTGCGGCTCAATGGAAATGGAAAATACTGGGCTTTTTATCGGCCGTATCATCTTGCTAATTTGGAAACCCCTATCACGATTGCCAACGTTGTTTTAGATCAGCGGGCAACGCTACGACAAGACCGTGCTCCTGTTGCTGAAACCATCGCCACAGCCAAGCGAGACCTTGTTCCAGGTGAAAAAATTGATGCGCTTGGCGGGTATACCGTTTACGGCATGATTGAAAAAGCTGAGATTGTGCATCGGGATGGCATTTTGCCGTTAGGGCTTGCCGTTGGGGCCACTATTGAACGACCTGTGAAAATGGGTGACCCTATTCGGTATGACGATGTTTCCTTGGAAGCAACTTCAAACATCACAAGGCTTCGTCGAAAGCAAGATCAACTGATTGGTATTCAATCATCAGTTTCATCTTAAGAAAATCACAAAATAAATCTGAAAAAACATTCCAGTAAACGTGATTGACTTACAGAAGAACAAAAACTTTTGCGAAGGTGCTTCATTTCAAAGAATTTTTGTTCTCCACATAGCGTTGGGAAGGTGAAAATATTATGGACACGCTAATTAAAAACTATTCTAGGATTACAAACAACTTAGTCCATCGAGTAAACGAAACGCGCGGGCTTGGACGACGAACACGGGATTCATTAATTCCAAAAAAAGAGCGCTTGGCTTTCATTGAAGCGGTACAGCTCACCACTCAGCAGGGGTTGACGGCGAGCCTAATGAGCGAGGCTACAATCCGATTAAAAATAGCGGGTCATATCATGGGCATCAAGCCAAATGTTTGGGTTTCACAAATTGATGAAAATGACCTTTTCATTGCTACTGGGAACCGAATCATCGAGGGGAATAAGCTGCCTACACATTTTCATCTTCATCAACAGCTTTACCAATACCACTCAAATATAAAGGCGGTTTTGC
Source organism: Chloroflexota bacterium (assembly GCA_039029915.1). Classification (GTDB taxonomy): domain Bacteria; phylum Chloroflexota; class Anaerolineae; order Promineifilales; family Promineifilaceae; genus QQUD01. The sequence continues at coordinate 12,706 of JBCCFD010000178.1, read as the reverse complement.
TAAGCCAGCCCGCCGCCGCGATGGCTTTTTTAGCCGGTGGCAATGTGCCTGCTGTGAAAATTCAGGGGTTAAATATTTCAATATGCTTTGACAGCATTATGAATTTTACAGCAACAACAGATGCCTTATTTGTGGAAAACATTGGGCTAATTACTGTTGGCGAGTCGATTCAAATGGCGGCAGCCCGAGCGGATGCACTTAATCGAATTTGTGAAATTGAGCTACAGTAGAAAAACGTATAGAGGATACGATGAGTAACACACTATCTGAAGTGATGGAATTAACACGAGAACAGCTTAAAGAGATGCTGCTACAAATGATGACCATTCGAGCGTTTGAGAATAAGGCTCAAGACCTTTACTCGTTGGGGAAGGTTCACGGCACGATGCACTTATCAATTGGCCAAGAAGGAACGGCCGTTGGTGCCTCCACAGCTTTAACCAACAATGATTATCTTCTCAATACGCATCGCGGCCACGGTCACTGCTTGGCATGGGGTAGCGACCCCAACCGCATGATGGCTGAGTTTATGGGTAAAGAGACGGGCTACTGTCGGGGCAGAGGGGGATCGATGCACATTGCTGATGTAGACTCAAACAATTTAGGGGCAAATGGCATTGTGGCCGGTGGCCTACCTATCTCTGTGGGGGTTGGCCTCAGTATCAAGATGCGCCAAACGGATCAGGTGGTGATGGCAGTTTTTGGTGATGGGGCTGCCAATGAAGGGGCATTTCATGAATCGCTAAATATGGCCAGTATATGGAACCTGCCCATCGTTTATTTGTGTGAAAACAATCAGTATGCGATGTCAATGTCGGTGAAGCGAGCCTTTAATATAGAATGCATTAGTCTGCGTGCCCAAGCGTATAACATTGCCGGTCAGACGGTTGATGGGAATGATGTGCTTTCCGTTTATGAAGCGGTGCGTAAAGCCAAAGCGCGTGCTCAAGCGGGTGAGGGCCCAACCTTAATTGAGTGCTTGACCTATCGCTGGAAAGGGCATTCAAAAAGCGATCGTCAATTGTATCGCACTCGCGATGAGGTAAAGGATTGGCAGAAACGAGACCCAATCGTTCGCTTTGCTAACTACCTTCAGCTATCAGAAGAAGCTATTGCTGAGGTCCAAAAGGAAGCGGATCGGTTGATTGAAACGGCCGTTTCCTTCGCCGAATCAAGCCCAGAACCCTCTGTTGATACGATTATGGAGGGGGTCTATGCCTAATCGAGAGCTTACCTACGTTGAGGCTATCCGCGAAGCGCTCCAGCAGGCGATGGCTGATGACGAGCGCGTCTTTCTTATTGGTGAAGATATCGGTGTTTATGGGGGTGCCTTTGGGGCCACCGCCGGGTTAGTAGACCAATTTGGCGAGGACCGAGTAATTGATACCCCCATCTCAGAAGCGGGCATTGCTGGCGCCTGCGTAGGGTCGGCCGTGACGGGCATGCGGCCTGTGGGCGAAATTCAATTCATGGACTTTGTGACGATCAGTATGGAACAGCTTGTTTTACAGGCTGCTAAAATGCGCTTTATGTTTGGGGGGAAGGCTACCGTGCCTATGGTGCTGCGCATGCCGGGCGGATCAGGGACAGGCGCAGCCGCTCAGCACAGCGAAAGCCTTGAGAATTGGTTTGTGCACGTGCCTGGATTAAAGGTAGTCATGCCAAGTAATGCTTATGATGCTAAGGGCCTGTTACTAGCCGCTATTGAAGACCCTAATCCCGTCATTTTTGTGGAGCATAAGTTGCTTTATAAAACCAAAGCGCAGGTCCCAGAAGAAAAATATACGATTCCTTTGACCCAAACAAAAATTGTGCGCGAAGGGACCGATCTCACCCTTGTGGCGACCTCTATTATGGTTCAAAGAGCTGTCGAAGCCGCCAAGGTGCTTTCGGAGCAAGGCATTGAGATAGAGATTATTGACCCACGAACGCTCAACCCCCTGGATGAGCAGCCCATTGTGGAATCGGTTATTAAAACGGGCAAGATGCTTGTTGTTCATGAGGCTGTCAAAACGGGTGGATTTGGCGGTGAGTTAGTGTCTCGGATTGCCGAAAGCAGTGCTTTTGATTATTTAGAAGCGCCTATTCGCCGTTTGGCAGGCTTGGATATACCGATTCCATACAATCGCGTGTTGGAATACCATACTGTGCCTCAGGTTGAATCAATTATTGAAGAAGCAAAAAAGATGGTTGAGGGGGCCTATTAAATCGTGAAAGAGGTCATCTTACCCAAGTTTGGATTTACACTTGAGGAAAGTACGATTGTAGAGTGGTTGGTTTCGGAGGGGGACTCGGTAGAGGAGGGGGATCCGATTGTTGAAGTTTCGACGGATAAGACCAATATGGAGGTAGAAGCCCCTGTATCGGGTATCGTTGCGGGGATTCAATTTGGGCAGGGAGATGTGGTTCCGGTTACTCAAATTATTGCCTATATTTTGGCACCGGGAGAACGGCTTCCTGAGCAGTTAAAACCCACGTCCGCTAAAGCCCAAACCCAATCACAAGGCGCTTCGAATCAGGTGACCGGGAATCCGCTTGAACAGTCGATGACGCCTGTGGCAGCGCGCATGGTGGCAGAAAAGGGGGTATCTCCCTCAGCTATTTCTGGTAGCGGTCAGCGGGGCAAGATTGTTAAGTCAGACGTGGTGGCTTTTTTGGCTGAAACAACCTCGGTCAACCCCAAAGTTCGGGCAACGCCAGCGGCCCGCCGACTAGCCCGAGAGATGGGAATTGATTTAGCAACGATTGTGGGCAGTGGGGCAAACGGCCGTATTCAAGCGACCGACCTAGAAATGAATCAACATCGACAAGTTGTCCGAGACCCTGAACCAACAGATAAACCTCAAGCCATTCCTTTGAGCAACATGCGACGAGCCATTGCTAATAATTTACAAAGCAGCTGGCAACAAGCACCTCACATTATGTTTTCTGCGGAAATGGAAATGACGGCCGTTTTAGCTTTTGTCGCTGAGTATGACGGTGTGAATTTAACGGCCGTTTTAACCAAAATCGTGGCTTGGACCCTCACCAAGCATCCTGCTGTTAATGCTCATCTTATTGAAAATGATATTTTCCTGCACGATGATGTTCACATTGGCATGGCTGTGGCATTAGATGAAGGGCTCATTGTGCCCGTGCTTCGCTCAGTGAACCAGATGGGCATCCAAGCGCTTACCCAAGCGATTAAAGATATCGCTAGCCGGGCGCGGGAGGGCAGGCTACGGGCGAACGAAATGGGTGGAGCCACCTTTTCAATATCTAACTTAGGGATGTATGGTATTGATCATTTTACAGCGATTATTAATCCACCAGAGGTCGGCATTCTAGCGATTGGCGGGGTTCGGCGCGAGTTTAGGCCAAATGATGATGGCACCCCCGTTTTGAAATCAGTCGCTACAATGACGCTTTCAGTCGATCATCGAGTTGTTGATGGGGCGGTTGCCGCGCAGTTTATGGCTGATTTGCGCAAGGTTATTGCACATCCGGCGCGAATGTTGCTTTAAGTAATTTTCAATAAATATCTTGAATAAAAGTAGCCAGGTGAAAATTACTTTCAGGAGAACAAAAGCTTAAACAAAGTTGTTTTATTTCAAGATGCTTTTTGTTCTCCACTTAGGAGATGGGTGATGAATGTGGTTAAAGGTCTTCCGGCTTCTCCCGGCATCGTGGTTGGTGAAGCATGGATTTATACACCGATTAAATATCAAATTGAGGTAGAGGCGATTAAGGATGTGCCTGCAGAGATTGCCCGATTTAAAAACGCGATTAAGAAAGCTGAGGTTCAGCTTCAATCTCTTGAAAAGAAAGCGCTGGAAACGATTGGCGCTGAAGAAGCCGCTATTTTTGAGACCCATCAGCTGTTTTTACAAGACCCAGAGCTAACGGAAGGTGTGACAAATTTAGTGAGGGAAAAAAACGTAAACGCAGAAACGGCCGTTTTTCGCACCTTTAGCAGCTATGCAGACCAGCTCGAAATGTTGGATGATCCTTACTTCGCCGCTCGAGCGCTTGATATTCGTGATGTTGGCCAGCGCGTAGTCCATTGCTTATTAGGTATAGAGTTTGACAATAGCCAGCTGCCGAGTAAACCCGTCATCATTCTTGCTGACGATTTGACACCGTCCGATACAGTCCAATTTGATAAGCAGTACGTGCTAGGCTTTATTACCGTTCGAGGCGGGCCAACCTCCCATACCGCAATCCTTGCTCGTAGTTTAGGTATTCCAGCCATTGTGAGTGCCCCCCTTGATTTAGCTCAGATCACAAATGGAGAAACGCTTGTGCTGAATGGACAAAGCGGGGATGTTATTCTTGCGCCTTCAGAAGCAAAACTAACCGAAATAAATCATCAACGGGGAGACTTGCAATTAGCGCAAGAGATAGCTCTGAAGGCAGCCCATGAGCCAGCAATCACTCTTGATGGGCATCATGTCGAAATTGTTGCCAATGTTGGGGATGAAATAGATACCAAGCGAGCCATTTCTTTTGGGGCAGAAGGGGTCGGCTTGTTTCGTACTGAGTTTCTTTACCTCGATCGCAATGCTTTACCCACTGAACAAGAACAGATTACTGCCTATCAAAAAGTGTTTGATTTATTAACCGACAAGCCGATCGTGGTGCGGACGCTTGATATTGGGGGTGATAAAACCGTTCCTTACTTAGGTCTCACGGAAGAACCAAATCCCTTCCTTGGTTGGCGCGCAATACGCATGATTGATGAACGTCCTGAAATCTTGCTCGGGCAATTTCGCGCCTTGTTGCAAGCGGGAGCAAATGCTGATTTACGCATCATGCTTCCGCTTGTTTCAAACTTAAAAGAGGTGATGGCGGCTAAAGAGCTGTTTGAAGAGGCGCAAGAGAGCCTTAGAAGGGAGGGGAAACCATCAGCAGAACAGCCGCAGTTTGGCATCATGGTGGAGGTGCCTTCTGTGGCCATCATGGCAGATGTATTTGCTCCACACGTTGACTTTTTTAGCATAGGTACCAATGACCTCACGCAATATACACTGGCTGTTGATCGCATGAATGAGCGGGTGGCAAAATTAGGTAGCCCTTTCAATCCAGCCGTCCTTCGCTTGATTAAGATGACCATTGATTCAGCTCATCAGCATGGAAAATGGGTGGGGCTTTGTGGCGCATTTGGGGGAGACGTCAATGCGGTGCCGCTCTTGCTGGGCATGGGGCTTGATGAATTTAGTATGGCTCCGAGCCTCATTCCTGAGGTTAAAGCCACGATTCGACGATGGTCAGTAGAGCGTGCCCAGCAGGTCGCCTCGCAGGCGTTGAATATGGCCTCTGCTGAGGAAGTTGAGATGTGGGTGCAATTGACGATAACGAAGCCCGAATAGATGCCAGCCAGAGCCAACATCCTGACGATAGCCGCTCAGATTTAAAGGTTGGTTACATCAAAGTATTGCTCAAGCATCATATCGGCCGTTTGCAGCGCTCCTTCAACCCAACCTTGCGCATCGGAATAAGCTTCTCCACAAATGTAAACAGGGGCATCGGGATCAGGGTTTATAATTTCCCGCTTGACTTCCCAACTTTTAACGCCAATGTTCCAGGCATTCCAGCCGCCGCCAAATGGATCATCCCCCCAATCTTTATAGCTCGCATCGATCACGCTGGGCACGTGCTTTAAACCGTGCACATCGGCAAGCTGGCGCTGAATTTCTTCAACCATTTCTTCAGGCGCCCGATATTGATGCCACTTGGGATAGCTATCTCCAGTTTCAGCAACCGTGCCCTCAAACCAAAACGTGTCGTCTGGTTTATCGACGATCGCTTGAACTTCATCTTCCCAGAAGATGCCGTGTTTTAAGCGAAAGCCGTCCCAGAATCCAACATTCAGGCCATCATCGTAGCTTGCCATCAGCATGGCCCTGCCAGAAGTTGGTGCCTCGCCATCGACTTTAGGCCAGTAGTAGGTTTGACGAATGGGCAAATCGGTGGTGCTTCGGCCTTCAGTGACACCCGCCGGAATCCACCACGGCTCCATGTACGTCGTGAATAATTTGAACAGCGGTCGGGGGGTAACACTACTTATCAAACGTTTGACGTGAGGTTGGCAGAGCAAGGGGCTACCGGGGGAAAGTAGATCGAGTGATCTTCTAGGCATCGCTAAAATCAGCGCCCCAGCCCGGTGAACAGTGCCATCGTGTAGATTGATTTCAATTTGGCGCTCTTTTTGGTCAAATCCAATAACGCGTGAATTTAAGAAGATTTCACCACCGAGCTCTTTGACCCGCTCAGCTAGGGTGAGCGGAATCTGCTGAAACCCTTCTTTGAAGCCATGATATTCAGGAGCAACGCCAAAATCAGATAAAAACCAAGGGATTGCATCTGCTGCATTCCAGTTGTTGATCGTCGTTTGGTAGCCGCCAGCTGCCTTGGCTAGTTGATATGCTTCGCCGCTCATAACGCGCATTAAAACCTGCCAGAAGCCCTGTCGATAGAGAGGTAGACCGTCAAATTTTGCCTGATGAGCCATCTCTCGGCGCTCCTGCTCTGTTCGATTTTTATTGGTGATGCCGGGGATGACTTGCTCAATCGCATTGATGACAAGCTGGCCGGCCGTTTTCCCAAATTCTTGAAACGTGAGGCGATAGGGCACTTTATCAGGGTCTGATTGGAAATCTGATAACCGTAAGTAGGTGCCGCGAAGGTAGGAAATGTTGTTGGGTTGATCAACAGGAAAAGGGAAGGTTTCTATGTAATCGTCTGGGTGGGTTGTGTCTTTGTTTAAGGCATCGATTAGCTTCTGTATGCGAGGCTGAACGGCCGGTAAGATACGCATCCCCCCCAATTCTGCCGTCATAAAGGGGATATTGGGTGGTGTTACTGATAGTAGTCGCCCGCCAATATGGTTATCGGCTTCAAAGATGGCAACTTTCTTTGCTTTTTTTTCAGATAGCAACCGCCAAGCTGAGTAAACACCAGAAACGCCACCCCCAATAATAATCACATCATATTGACTCATAGTTCAATCCTTATTATCTTTATCCGAATTTTTTCAACTCAAGATGCTCAATAATTATGTCGGCTGGAAGACACATCAAATCAACTAAACCTTTTAAAACATCGTCTACTTTCTTCACAATCTTTATCCATCAATTTAAAATAGATGCAAAACCCGTCTAAATGGTAGCCTAATTGGGAAGAGTGTGCGATGTTGATTTGATGGTTTACCTTTATCATAGCAGGAAATTAAAAACGGCCGTTTCTAATGTGAAACGGCCGTTTTTTGATGCAAAAATCAATTTTTTGGAAAAAACGCAAAGCCAATTATGGAGATAAAGGTCGTCCTCCATCCACTGGGACGATATTTCCCGTCATAAACGGCATGGCGGTTGCTACCGCCCAGATCGTATCGGCCACATCTTCTGGGGATGCTAGCCGTTTCAAGGGTGTGCTGTCTGCCTGCTGCTGGATGTATGCTGGATCCATGCGCTTGGCGTATTCGCCAAGAACCCAACCGGGCGAAACAGAAACAACGCGAATGTCGGGGGCAAGGGCGCGAGCCAGAGAGCGCGTCATCGAATCCATAGCTGCTTTACTGGCGCAATAAGCCACGTTGCTGCCAATTCCAGTAACGGCCGCAATAGATGATAGATTAATGACCAAGGCTGAGTCACTTTTTAATAGCAATGGTTTAAATGCACGTAGCGTGGCAAAGGCGCCCCTAACGTTGGTTTGGAAAATTTTGTCGATCCATTCGTCGCTCAGACCATCCAGATCATCATGAGGCACTGGGGTTGTGATACCGGCATTGTTGACCAAAAGATCGAGCTTGCCAAAATGAGCCGTCACCGTTTCAGCAAGCTTTTTCATCTCGTCGCTATTGGTGACTGACGCTTGGTACACAGCGTGTCCTTCTCCAGCTAAGCTTTGTAAAACGGCCGTTGCCTTTTCTTCATTTGACCGATAGGTAATTAATATCTTAGCGCCTGCCTGTGCTAACCGTCGACAAATCGCTGAGCCGATGCCGCCACCGCCACCCGTGACAAGGGCAACTCTTCCGTTCATTGAGCTATCAATTTCGTTCATAAATCCCCAGCTTTATGGGATTTACGATTGTGGATTTACGATTTACGAATACACGCAAGCATTTATAAATCGTAAATCGTAAATCGTAAATTGCTAATTTCCGTATCGTCGTACGCGTAAATCTGCCTGTTCTTTATGTCCCCAGAACCGTTCAATGGCGCAGAGTCGGGAGCAATATTCACCAATCATGGCGCTTGCCTCGTCAGAAGCAACACGCTGGTAGGTGACGGTTTTAATAAATTTACCAACCCATAGCCCGCCCGTGTAGCGGCCCGCTTTCTTGGTGGGTAAGGTGTGGTTTGTGCCAATTACCTTGTCCCCGTAAGCAACATTTGTGCGAGGGCCAATGAAAAGCGCACCATAGTTCGTCATATTTTTGAGGAAATAATCGTTATCGGCCGTTAAAATTTCAACGTGTTCGCTGGCTACGATGTCAGCTTCTGCGCACGCCTCTACTAAGCTGTCTACCAAAATAATCTGACCATAATCGCGCCAAGCAACGGCCGCAATATCTGCCGTTTCTAAGGTCTCCAGCTGGCGTCCGATTTCTACTTCAGTTTCATTGGCGAGCTTTTCGCTGGTTGTGATTAAAACGGCCGGTGAATTTGGACCGTGTTCAGCTTGACCGAGGAGGTCTGTGGCTACCATTTCAGCGTCTGCTGTTTCATCGGCAATGACTAAAACTTCGGTAGGACCAGCCAGTAAGTCAATGCCAACCCGACCAAACAGCTGGCGTTTTGCTTCGGCAACATACGCGTTGCCCGGGCCAACAATCATATCAACCGGTTCCATTGTTTCCGTGCCCAAAGCCATTCTAGCGATTGCTTGCACACCCCCAATGATGTGGATTTCGTCTGCGCCTCCAAAATGCATAGCGGCAATAGTGGCAGCTGGCAGCTCTCCATTTATCGGTGGGGTGCAGGCAATAATGCGCTTAACGCCCGCCACTTTTGCGGTCAAAACACTCATGTGAGCTGATGCGACCATGGGATAGCGACCGCCAGGCACATAGCAGCCAACGCTGTTTACAGGAATGTTTTTGTGGCCCAAGATGACTCCGGGCAATGTTTCAACTTCGATATCTTTTAATGCATCTTTTTGGTGGCGGGCAAAGTTTGCGACTTGGTCTTGCGCAAATTTAATGTCGTCGATGACCTGTTGATCTAAAGAGCCAACGATTTCTTGAATTTCACTGTCCGATAAACGAAAGCTTTCAGGGCTCCAGTTGTCGAATTTAACAGATAGCTCGCGAACGGCCGTATCTCCCCGTTTGCGAATATCATCCAGAATGCCTGAAACAATTTGTTGAACTTTTACATCTGCATCAAACGCAGCTTCGTCGCTAATGCCTGGTTTTAAAATTTTTGCCATGATTACCTCTTCTTAAGCCGACCGCAAAATAAAACCTATAAGCTGAAGATCATCTTGTGATTGACTTTTAGGAGAACAAAAATTGACTTTTGTGTAGATCGTTGCATCTACATTTTGTTCGCCATTTAATTGATTTTTTTGTGATTGCATACGTATGCAATTGTATAACATTATTTTCGATATTCAATAGAAAGAGAATAATTAAATTTGAATTTTTTCTAACGCCTGACGTATCTTTTGGGGAATTGGGGCAGATTTGTTTTCATTTGCTCGGTCAACAAAGACATGGACGAAGTAGCCTAATGCGGCTGGCTCCTCAAATCCTTCTGTAAATAAACCAATTTCATAGCGAACGCTGGTGGTCCCAATTTTTGTCACCCGAAGCCCTGCTTCAATAATATCCGGAAAGCGCAACGGTCGTTTATATTGACACCAATTCTCAATGGCAAAAGCCACAACATTGTCATTCTGATAATCCATCTGCCCCACTTGTGTTAAATAATGGCCAATGACCGTATCAAAAAAAGCATAAAAGTGAACATTATTGACATGCTGATACAAATCATTGTCAATCCAACGGGTGGGAATGGACAAAAAATAGTGATAGTTTTCTCGTTTTTCCATTATTATCGTATTCAAACTTGACGGGTATTCAAAACCCGTTAGGTTTAGTCAACTACTCTTTATAATTCATTATTTGCTCTGTTCGTCCCAAGACGTCCAAGCCCTGCTGTTTGAGCCAATAGGGGATATCAATCAACACCCAGTTCTCCGCCAGCTTATCCCCTTCACGCCGATACACATCCACCACCTGCATGTCGCTGCTCTTATTGCCTTCGGGCAAGCCTAAGAAGTTCCCAATAGGCCGATTAGACAAGTTGGGCCAACCAAAGAAACAGGCAAAGTTCCCTTCCGCAAAGCGGCAAATATGACCGTTAAATTTCTTATCATCTAAATTATTTCTAAAGGGGAGCTGATGCTGTTCTTGATACCGAGGAATGGTGTACGTGGCCCCAATCCCAGCCGGACCGTACCACAGCATATCTTTTTTCCAAGTCCGTTCGAGCACCTCCGGTGGGCAACCCATCGAGCCACTTTCGTTCAAATCAGACAGATCTTGAACCATCTCATTAACCAGCGCCAACGTGGCTACACCCTGATCTGCAGGCGCATCATTGTAAAGCAAGCCATCGTGGGTTCGTGGGCCGGGATAGTTGAAGTAGACGCCTGTTGAAGGTGGCAATGGATAGGTACCTGCTTGCACCATCAAGCCAATCAAATCGATAAACAAGCCAGTTTGGGTGATCTTGCCGTTTTCAACACAGCTAAATTCTGCATATCGCAGGTTGGCAATCTTCCGGGTGCGTGGGATGCCAAGCCAATCGTTGTCAAAAAGGCCCATAAAATTGCCCATACTCATAACCCAAATTTCACCGCTTATTTCGTTGGTACCACCAATGAAAATATCCTGACGGCGCTGCATGTGAGCCAATGCGCTTTTTAACGGTTTCCAAAAGATGTTAGCCACAGCTTCCGCACCATTCTGATCGCGGAATGGATAGACACCCCGCCAAAGATAGTCGTCAGCCGTATATTTTTTTAGTACATTAACGGCCGTATCTGCTGAAGCCGCCTCTAAATCATCAAAGTATTGGCGCACCAGCGCCTTTGCCTCTTGGTATTTGCTCATAATTTTGCCTTCATACGCGAGTAGATTGAAATCTACTGCTAGTCAATCAAACAGGCTTAAGCCCGTTTCCTCGTTAGACACAGAATTCATTCCGTGCGATAAAAATGCCTTTAAAACGGCAGAGGGTCATTGGGTTCATAAATCTCTCGATTTTCATTTAATAAAGGCGGCATTGAACCTCTGGGTAACCCAATCATTTCAGGCCCTTCATCTGCCATATTTACCCGTTCCAACCAGCTATTCGTCGTTTGCCCTGCATGATGCTCTTTTTGGTTCTCCACATATGCAATTGCTCTATCAAGCTGACTTTCACCCAAAGTAAATACACCGTATCCTCTTTGCCATTCAAACTTCTCATTGAGAATGCCTAATCCGTTAATGAAATGTGAGCTTGCTCCTTTCAATCTTTTCACTATTGAAGCGATAGAATGTTTGGGAGGAATTGATCCCACTCAATGAATATGCTCAACCCAACCATTTACCACATACAAATTCACCTCATCTTCCAAACCCCTGTTGATCAGATATTGAAACAGAATAGGCTCAATATCTGGTGTAATAAGCGCCTTTCGTTCCTTCGTACCCCAAACAAAATGGTAGTAAGCCCTCCAAAACGGCATAAAAACCTCCCAAAACTGTACAAATTTTTATTCAATCATAGATTTCATTCTGCAACGACTACAACAACACCTCTAACAATCTAAATTCGCGCTAGTAAATCAACTTTCGACGCCTTGGCCGCTCCAATCAGATCAATCATCACCCAATTTTCAAGGAGCTTATCACCCTCGCGCCGCCAAAAATCCATAATATTCCAACCGATGTATTCACCCGTTGCCGGCCAATCCATATAATCGTTTAAATGCGTACCGCCTAAACTGGGCCAACCCGTCAAAGCCGCAAAAAAGCCGTCAGCCATGCGTGCCACGTGGCCTACACCTCGGCGATCGGGGAATGCATTCACAATGGGGCCTTGTGCATTTTTTTTGAACTCATCCATGCCGAAGGATGAGCCAATACCGGCCGGACCATGCCACACCAAATTGGGATGCCAATACAGTTCTAGCCCTTGGCTATCTTGGTTTTTACCATCGTATTTGTTTAAGCCCCCAAAGATCATCGTTTCCACCAGATCGAGTGTCTTAGCTGACTCAGCAGCATCTTGCTCATCAAGCAAAACCCCATTGCCAGTCGAAGGACCAGGGATCCACAGTGAACGGCCGTACTCTTCTGGCACCAACTGAATGCCAACCTGCCGTAACAAATCAATTAAATCAACAATGATTCGAATCTCAACGATTTTGTTCTCTTTAATTTTGCAGAACTCACCAAAGCGAAAATGAACAGTTTGTCCATTGGCCGGAATTGTTGTTTGCTCAAGGGTCCAATCTTTGACAAAGGTGCCAATGAAATCACCTGTGCCACATACCCAATCGTTGTCTTCGAAATGACCGCCGATAAAGTGATACGGCCGTCTTATCAAATCTGGCATCGCATGAAAAAGCGGCTGCCAAAAACGGCTCCAAATCTCATAACTACTTGACAAATGTCGTAATGGTTCAAATCCATGCCAATCACAATCATCACTCAAAAATTTAG
>JBCCFD010000177.1:0-14334 GCA_039029915.1 Chloroflexota bacterium | reverse complement strand
TATTGCCATACTCAAGGGGCACAGCCTCAATCGCCAACAAGCTGATAAAATGGTTGAAAATGTGCTGGGTGTTTTCTCACTACCCTTAGGGGTCGCAGTTAACTTTACGCTAAACAATCAGGACTATCTTATTCCTATGGCGGTTGAAGAGCCCAGCGTTTTAGCCGCAGTGAGCCACTCTGCAAAGCTCATACGGGCTGGTGGTGGCTTCCAAACAGAATCCTCTGATCCCATCATGATTGGGCAAATTCAAGTGCTCGATATTCCTGATATGGATGCCGCGATTGGCTCACTAGAAAATAATCGAGAAGCGTTGATGGAGCTAGCCAACAGCTCTAGTCAAAGCATTGTTAATCGGGGCGGTGGGGCACGAGACGTTGAAATACGGCCGTTTCTCGACACGCCCGTTGGCCCAATGCTTGTGGTTCATTTACTTTATGATTGTCGCGATGCGATGGGTGCTAATGCGATCAATACGGCCGTTGAGCTTATGGCGCCTATGGTGTCAGAGCTAACTGGCGGGCGAACCAACCTGCGTATTCTGTCTAACTTATCAGACCGACGTACCGCCACGGCGCGCTGCACCATTCCGGCTGATGCGCTGGCCAAGCACGGCATTGCGGGAACGGCCGTTGCCAAGCAAATCGAAGAGGCCAACGCCTTTGCCATTGTCGACCCCTATCGCGCCACGACCCACAACAAGGGCATTATGAACGGCATTGATGCCGTTTGCATCGCCACCGGAAACGACTGGCGCGCTGTTGAATCAGGTGCCCATGCTTACGCGGCTCGCGATGGTCAATATCGCGCCTTAACCGACTGGCACGTTGATGAAAATGGGGATCTCTTTGGCGAATTGACGCTGCCTCTTTCGGTAGGCATTGTGGGGGGAGCGACAAAAGTACATCCTACGGCTCAGGTGGCTATGAAAATCTTAAACGTTCGCTCCGCCGGTGAACTGGCTGAAATTATGGTGTCCGTTGGGCTTGCTCAAAACCTGGCTGCTATCAAAGCGTTAGCCACGGTTGGTATTCAGCAGGGCCACATGCGCATGCACGCTCGCCAAGTGGCGATGGCGGCTGGCGCACCTGACGAACTCATTCAACAAATTGCTGACCAGCTCACTCAAGAAAAAAATATCCGCGTCAAAAGAGCGCAAGAAATATTGGAGTCGTTGTTAGAAACGGCCGTTAACTAGTTGACTGGTTAATTGGTTCTTTGGTTAATTAAATATTGACCAATCCCCAATCATCCAATCGACCCCTAAAACTATGAACAATAACCAGAATCAACTTATGAAACCAGACCGCCCCGTGGGCATCGTAGGCTATGGTGCCTATGTGCCTCGCTACCGTCTACCCGGCACCGAGATTTCTCGGGTTTGGACAGGGGGGGCAGGTGGCACGCCGGTCAAAGAAAAATCAGTCAACGGACTTGATGAAGATGTCATCACGATGTCTATTGAAGCGGCTCGCAATGCCCTTGATCGGGCTCAGATCAACCCACAAGAAATTCGAGCAGTGTGGATTGGGAGCGAAAGCCATCCTTACGCTGTTAAGCCCAGCAGTACCATCGTTGCTGAAGCGATTGGGGCTGTGCCCAACACTTTGGCTGGCGATTGGGAATTTGCTTGCAAAGCGGGCACCGAAGCGATGCAGGCTGCGGTTGGCTTTGTTGGCTCTGGGATGGCGAAATACGCGTTTAGCATTGGCATGGACACAGCGCAGGGTCGTCCGGGTGACGCCCTAGAATATACGGCCGCTGCTGGCGGAGCTGCCTTGCTCATTGGGCCAGCTGATGAATCAGTGGCGCTTATTAATGGGTCTTACTCCTTTGTGACTGACACCCCAGACTTTTGGCGGCGTGCCCACGCGGAATACCCATCACACGGCGATCGTTTTACAGGGGAGCCAGCCTATTTCAAACACGTTATGGGGGCGGCCCAAACGCTGATGGAATCGATTGGCACCACAGCCGCCGATTACGACTGGGCCGTTTTCCATCAGCCCAACGCCAAGTTTCCTATGCGAGTTGGCAAAATGTTAGGGTTCTCGCCTGAGCAATTAGAACCTGGCCTACTAAGCCCTCGAATCGGCAACACCTACTCAGGCTCTTGCGTCATTGGGTTAACAGCCATATTAGATGTCGCGAAACCGGGCGATCGTATTTTGCTCGTTAGCTATGGGTCTGGTTCTGGGTCAGATGCCTTTGATCTTGAAGTAACTGAACGGCTTCTCGATGTACGGGACGCGGCCCCTTCGACTGAAAAATACATTGACCGCCGTGTTGAAATTGATTACGCAACCTACACGCGGTTCAGAGACAAAATTAAACTTTCATAATTTGACGATTCGCGATTTACGAATGACGAACGGCCTCAGCCAACAGATCAATCGTAAATCCAAAATCGATAATCGGAAATCAAAATGACAAATGTATCTATCATAGGTATTGGACAAACGGATGTTCGTGAACATTGGCAAACATCCATTCGGCATCTTTCTTGGTACGCGATTGAAGCCGCATTAGATGATGCCAGCACAACCAGCATTGATGCGATCTACGTGGGCAACATGCTTGGTGGGTTAATCAATAAACAAACCCATCTCGGTGCCCTTGTCTCTGATTTTGCAGGGATGCGCGGCATTGAAGCAATGACGGTTGAAGCAGCTGAGGCCTCCGGTGGTGCAGCGCTACGTCAGGCTGTGATGGCGGTGCAAAGTGGCCTTATTGAAACGGCTCTCGTCGTTGGCGTTGAAAAAATGACCGACCAAACGGGTGCCGATAATACAGCATCTCAAGCCTCCGCCCTTGATGCTGATTATGAAGCGATGCATGGTTTAACGTCAGCTGGTGTTGGCGCTTTGATTATGCAGCGGTATATGCACGAGCACGGGTTAGATGTGGCTGATTTCGCTGAGTTTAGCGTCAACGCTCATGCCAACGGCAGCGTGAACCCGGGGGCGATGTACCGGAATCGTTTGAAAGCGGAAAAGTTCCCTCATGCGCCTCAAGTGGCTTCGCCTGTTAGCCTATTTGATGCTGCACCCGGAGGTGATGGCGCGGCAGCGGTTATTGTGACTCGCTACGACAGAGCTCAGGATATGGTTCCTCAACCGATTCGTATTGCTGGTTCATCAGTGGCGACGGATACGCTTTCGCTTCACGATCGTAAAGATATGCTTTGGCTGACGGCGGCTGAGCAAAGCGCCAAACGGGCGATGGCTCAAGCTAACGTCACTCCCGATGATATTGACCTCTTTGAACTGCACGATTCATTTACGGTGATGGCGGCTCTGTCGTTAGAAGCGGCGGGTTTTGCTGAACCGGGGCAGGGTGTGCAGCTAGCAAAAAATGGTGAGATTGGTCGAAACGGCCGTATTCCAATCAGCACGTTTGGCGGCCTGAAGGCCCGTGGGAATCCGGTGGGTGCCACAGGGATTTACCAAATTGTTGAGGTTGCTAAACAGCTTCGCGGTCAAGCGGGGGACAATCAGGTGATTGATGCTAAAGTCGGGATGGCTCAGAATCTAGGCGGCAGCGGCGGAACGGCCGTGACGCACGTACTGACTATCTAGTAGAAAGTAATCATTAACAAGTTCATCAGTTACCCAATTACCAGATTTCAATTACCCAATTACTAGAATGATAGCTTTTGACAGTCTTTTCAAACCAGATGACAGCCTTTGAAAGTCCAAAATTGTTTTAATTTCAACGGCTCTAACTCAAAAGATAGCTTGAAGCTAATCGCTAATTGCTAAAAGCTCGGAAAAGGGCGTAAGTAAATCGGGAGCCAACATTACTTACTACCCATTCGCAAAGAAGCTAGCGTATCGGCAAATGGGCTTAAAGTAGCCGTAACTTATCAAGTCACTGAGTCAATTCTGAATGGCTACTTAGGAGAACTAAAATGCAAGTTTCACGTCATTGGCGTTTACAAGAACAACGATATAAATTGGTTGGCGAGACCTGTGAACACTGTGGAGTTAAGCTATTCCCCCCACGCGATGTTTGCTTAGAATGTGAAGCACCAGCCCAAGAGCTGTATACATTCACTGGCTTGGGTGAGATTTATTCATACACAACGATTTACGATGCGCCAGAGGGATTCGATGCCCAAGCGCCATATGTGGTTGCCCTTGTCAAGTTAGACGAAGGCCCCATCGTCACAGCCCAAATAACGGATATTGATATCAACAGCGTTGAAATTGGTACCCCTGTCGAAATGGTTACCCGCAAACTCCGCACCGATGGTGAAGAAGGCATGATCGTCTACGGCTACAAATTTCGCCCCGCCCTGTGATTTAATAGACTAAAACGCTTATCGAGAATACTCTTTTTAAGAGACCCATTGTTCGTTGGGTCTCTTTTTAATTAATAGGTTAAGCAAACTTTCCAAAGAATTATGCCTTTCACAATAATCAATTAACTCAATCGACAAGTTTCGTCGTGTATATGAATTTTGCGGGATGTTTTCATATTGAATGTCTAGCTCCCAGTAAATTTCAATTAATTCATTTATATTAAACGACGTTTCAATCTTTTCCTTTAAAGCAATCTTTTGCGCTTTTGGAATCATTTTTGAAGTAAGTTGAAAGTTAGATTCATGATTGTATTTGTTTCCAATAAAAGCGTGTTCATCTACTTCAACAATTGATTGTGGCGTTGGTTTATAAAGATTTAAATCGTTGTCGGGCGTTTTTTGAACTTCTTTTGAACCCGTTTTGGAAAGGGTCTCAAAAAAATCTATGGTCAATCCATCTTGATAATATACTTTTAGAATATCCCAAAGTAGAGTAGATTTTTCTTTTTGAGATATTTTTTCACGCCGTAACATGAGCATTTTGCACAATTCATCAGCCCCATATCGTTTGTCTAAGTCTTGAGATAGTTGCCTAATTGATTTTAAATGACTGTCTTCGTAAAACTTGAAATGAACTTGCAATTGATTTGCACTTGGCAGTTGGTCCTTCCACTCTTTGAGCTTTTGCGCTATAGCTCTTTTCTGAGCTTCTGGAATACTTAATGAAGGAATTGATTGGGTTATAAAAAATCGCTTCATGCCTGCAAACAGTTTGTCATTTTTGCATTCGGACCACATGCTGTTCGATATGCCTTGCGAGCATATCTGTTTAAAGCGTGTGTATTCCTGATAACGGGCTGAAGCTAAAGATCGCCGATTCAAGCCAAACACCTCGATGGTTTTCCTGCTCCGTTTGCTATTATTTTTCTCAACAATAAGTATCTGGTTCTTGTTGATGTGATAGCTAAAATGTTTTTCTGGCTGGTCAAAGCATGGATCAAGTAACAGTGGTTTTTCGTACTCATTAAGTTTAGCTACTTCAAATAAACCAATGGGAGCCACCGAGCCTTCAATTGGAAATTGCCTTTGTCTGAACTCTTCACATTTTTTGCAAGCTAAATATAGATTTGCCCACTCCCAATTAAGCCATCGGTAATAGATTGCCCCCTTTTGTAAGGCCGTTAGGCTTCTATCGTCAACACTATTTTTAAACGGTCTGTAAAAAGCAAGTGTGCTCTCCTCAGGTCCAATTATTGACTCACAAAAGGCGCACTTATTTTTAAATGTTTTAGCTAAAGAGCCATTGATGTATTCATCTTCAAATTTAGGGATTTTCCATCTATCTCGTTTAATTTTAAATCTAAGCCAGTCACGTATGCTTGCTTGATTGTTATGATATCTTTTTGCGCGTAGAAGGCTTTCAGTGGGTGCCTCCCTGTGTATAGAAATCATTTCTCCTCCAAAATGGAGAACATCTCTTGTTTTTTATTGTCCAACATTTCTTTTAGAAGCCCGGCACCTTGAGGGAGTCGTCCCATAAAAATGCCGCGGTTTTGCTCTAAATCTGAAAGGAAGGTGTAGATAGGATTGATGGTTTCTAAGAAATGGGAGCGCATATTTTCTGATTGGATTTTTGATTGATTCGTCTTATTGGCTATAAATTCTTCAAAGCGTTTCTTATAATCTTCTCTAAGCTCTGCTTTAGAAGACCTTAGCTTTTTATTTTCCTGTTTGAGCGCTCCAATCTCGTTTTGGAATTTGCTTTGAGTGCCTTTCAAATTTGCAATCGTCTGTTTTAACAAACGATTTTCATCCCCTAAATCTTCTGACCTACCCTTAAGAATGTCTTTTTCCTGATTTAAATTTTCAAACTCGTTTTTTAGTGAACTATTTTCCTGTTTTAGTGAATCGTTTTTTGCCATTAAGGCGTCATTGTTAGTTTCAAGTTGGGCGTAGTCTTGATCAATTTGATAGCTAGTTCTTAACTCAAAGTCACCAATTTCATTTATGTCAAATGTGAATTTATCAGAGTACTCCAACTTTAAAATATCATCTATCTCTTTTAATGCGTGATTAGCTCGTCTAACTGCTGAAGCATTTGGGTTTTCAAGTCTGTTTTTAGAGAACGGTTTCATTTGATAGCCTATATCTTCGTTCGCTTCGAGATGAGCTTGTCGATGAATGCAACATAATGCAAAACGTAAAAGAAAAATAAATTGAATCCCATCCCCACTCATCGCTTGCGCAACTCGAGCCGCACCTGGCACATTGGTCGTGACGCGTTTCATAGCTGCCTGCACAATTCGGAAAAGGCGTGGATCATCTTTCTCTTCATTGGGCAGTATATCAATTAACTTTTTTGCCTCATCCCCTCTCAAGAGTTCTTCTGCAATAGCATCAGAACTTTTATGTTTTTGACGTAATTTCTCTGTTAATATGCACGCTAGAAACTCAAGCTCAGAAGAAATTGCGTTAAAAAACTGTTTGTCATTGAGATAGGTGATCATTTTTTCAAACTCATTTTCGAGTTGAATATGATCTTCGTACCGCCTGACCTGTTTTAGATTACTCGCTTGGTCTGACTCAGTTGATGAAATTGATAAGAGATCAGCGCCATTTTGAGAGTCAGACTGTGGGAGGCCCATTAGTTCTTCATTTTCAACCAGGCCCTCAAATAAGCGACTGGGTTCCATTTGGCTGGCCCGGTCATCAGATTGATGAATTACTTCACCAGTCGATTCATTTTGACTAATTGTGATATCGGCAGAGCTGTTGAAGTCATGTTGATTGTCATCATCCGGGTTGGTTTGTGCTCGTTCGCTAATCGTTTCCAGGATAGGTTTCATAAAAAATGTATAGAGCAAGATGATGCCTAGGCTGTAAATGTCCGTTGCGGCTGACCATTGAAACATTTCAACAGTTCGATCTAAAGAAATGGTTTGAACACCTTCCCCACCATATCCTGTTGGCATGATGACGCGATTTGCGCTGATGCCCCAACGCTCTGATTCACAGGGCAAGAACTGGAGTCCGTCCATAATATATTCTGAATCCCGCAGTTTGAATATTTCATCCTGTAATCGAATATAATCCCCTTTTAATAAGCGACCGACTTTGCGATTTTCTTGATGTTCCCGATTCTGAATGATGCTATATATTTCTTTTTGCTTCTCCTTAATTTCGTTTCTCCAACCTAAGACTACTGTGGCACCCGAACCCATATCCGGAAAAATTAGCGCAGTATCTGCAAATTCTCTTTCAAATCCTTTTTTTCGTTCTAAGGAATAGAAGATAGAGGCTCGTTCCCCTTCAAGGGAGGGGGCAATCTGTGTTTTATCAGTTGGTTCTTGTCGGCTGGGCAATCTAGTTTTGTCTGCGGTTACGGCAAAACTGCCGTAGTCAGATAGCACAAACGAATCTGGTCGATCAATTCCATATTCATCAGTTAATACGCGTGAATAAACAACATTTGCAGGTCTCAAATCTGCGTGTAAGTATCCTTGTTTATGGAGCGTCTCGAGCCCTTCGCCTATTTTCTGGATGAGGCTAATATGGTCTTCAACCTCCCAGCTCAGTAAATTGTCGTGTAAAATGGCTTGTTGCAAAGTGATATCAATCCATTTGTAGATGACGCTGGGTATGCAAGTGAACCAAGTTTCTTCATTTTGGCTGATTGATGCCTCTTCTTGGCTAATAATAAGCGGATTAGTCGACTGATTTTCTTTTGATTTCTGAACGAAGATTGTTTGAAGCCCAAAATCAGAAATTGTTTTCTTTTTGATAAGTGTTAATTCGTCAACTGTATTAATGGGGAAGTTTGGAATATTAGGTGGAATACATTCTAAATTGACACCGTCTGAGTGGGGCCTAACTTGGCAGAATTGCGGTGACTTGCCTTTTTCAAACTTAATGAAGAGATACCCTATTTGCTCATTTGCAAACAAAGGATCGTATTGGTTACGCAAATCATTTTGTGACATTGACGACAATAATCCATTGTCATTGATACTCCCATCAAAGATGCTTTCGACAATATCCGCTTCATTTTCCATTAGGTAATTGATATAGGCAATTTCAAGATTGGTTTCACCTAGCAGCTTGGGAATTTTAAGAGCTGCTTTCTTTGCCCTATTCTTGCCGGCTAATTGGACAACGGTTCCCAAGGCCCCTTCAAGATGATGTTCACAACGACCATCATCATCAACACAAAGAATAAAGCGACCAATAATTAATTTATGTTGAAACTGATCCTTACGGTCTAATTCTGCATGATTAGTGGTGGTTTCTACTTCGATAGACATTATTTCCTCCTGGATGACGACTGATGTTGCAATAATGTAACTGGTCCATTTGCTGCAACCTAACCGTAGCTTTTGCCACTGCTCTCTTAGCTAAGTCAGACGAAGTTTTTAGCCGTTGTTTATTCAATGCGGCTACTTCGTTTTACTTATAGCAAGTTCTTAAATGTTTATTTAATTGTTCTAAAAATGAGCTTTAAAAATTCCCAAAACTATTAAAGGATTTTTTTGGCGCACACACATAAAAAAAGTAGCATAAAAATTGAAATCATAAGTAAAAGAGGCATGAATTTTTTACAGATTTTTTGCGAAGAGTGAAAAAGGGGGTTCAATCAATTGTTATGTCAACCTAAGATTTGTATGTTTGTTTTGCATAATGGGTTTTGTTTGCCTATACTGTTTGAGTGTGTTGGGTGATAACGGCCGTATTTTTGCAACCTCTCACCTATATCAACGTATCTTTACCAGTGCAGTAAGTATTCCTCTATTTTTATCTTCATTACTGCACCTACTAAGTGAAACGAAGTTCCTGCTTTGAATAAAACAACGGCTAAAAACTTCGTTTCCTCGAGGTTCCGAAGCTTTTAGCTAAAAATGCTTTCAATTTAGAAACTTCGGCACACTTAGACCTTTTTATTTTTTACAAAAACTTTCACCATAAGGAGAAACTTATCTATGAAAAGCCATGTTGTTGATTACAAAATCTTTGGGGATGACCTTCAGTTTGTTGAAGTAGAGCTAGACCCCAAAGAAAAAGTAATTGCTGAAGCGGGTGCCATGATGTACATGGAGCAAGACGTCGGATTCGAAACCAAAATGGGAGATGGATCAAACCCTGGCGGTGGCTTTTTAGGGGCCTTAGGCAGTGCGGCAAAGCGTGTCTTTACGGGTGAATCAATCTTTATGACCCACTTTACAAACAATGGCCAAGGTAAGAAACACGTGGCGTTTGGGGCACCTTATCCCGGTAAAATTATTGCGATTGATCTTGATGAGGCTAATGGTGAACTTATTTGCCAAAAAGATTCATTCCTTTGTGCTGCGTTTGGCACGGAGTTGTCAATTGCTTTTAACAAAAAGTTAGGAGCTGGCTTGTTTGGGGGTGAAGGGTTTATTCTGCAACGTCTGCGTGGTGATGGCAATGTGTTTATTCATGCTGGCGGAACCATCGTGGAAAAACGGCTAAATGGCGAAAAGCTAATGGTTGACACTGGCTGTATTGTCGCTTTTGAAAACACGATTAGTTATGATATCGAACGAGCTGGCAATTTAAAATCAATGATTTTTGGTGGTGAGGGTATCTTCCTGGCTACACTGCAAGGCACAGGCCGCGTTTGGCTGCAATCATTGCCATTCTCACGTTTAGCAGACCGTATTTTGGCAAATGCGCCATCTGCTGGCGGGCGTTCTCAAGGTGAAGGCTCTGTTT
The DNA here is from genome assembly GCA_039029915.1 of Chloroflexota bacterium. GTDB lineage: Bacteria > Chloroflexota > Anaerolineae > Promineifilales > Promineifilaceae > QQUD01. The sequence goes on along the minus strand of JBCCFD010000177.1, from coordinate 4,304 downwards.
TAGGAAATATTGCGACTGATTTGTTGCAGGGCAACTAATTGAATGAACAGGGTACAGGCTACATTTTTTGTGCAATCTGTACCCTGTTTATTTTTAATTGAATGCTGGAACGGTTTGGGTGTACGAATCAACGGCCGTTCCGTTCGCTTTATTGATATCAGATAACGTTGCCGACATGTCTCCATCGACAAAATAGCTGTCGCACGCCTCATCAATCAAATCTGGGGTTAACTCCGGTGGCACTCCTTCATAATCTGCAATCGCCATAATTGTTTTCAAAATATCTCGCGGATGCACCGCCTGCATCGTTCGGTTCGGCTGACGATACCATTTTTGGAGGAGATGAACGAACCCCTTCTTCTCAAATGGAATCCGATACGCTTTGCACATCACCAAGAAGATTTGATAAAAAAGCTTTTCAGAGGGGCCACCCACCTCAACTTTCATTTGAATACGACGCATGAAAGCACCGTCTACTAACTGACCCGGATCTAAGTTTGTCGAAAAAACAATGAGCTGGCGGAATGGCACTTGAAGCGTTTGCCCCGACTGCAACCGCAAAAAATCAAACCCGCTTTCCAACGGCACAATCCAACGATTTAAAAGTTCGTCAGGGCTAATCATTTGGCGTCCAAAGTCATCGATTAGGAACATGCCCCCGTTTGCTTTGAGTTGCAGTGGTGCTTCGTATACCTTGGCTGACTCTTCAAAACGAAGATTCAATGAGTCCATAGTTAGTTCACCGCCAACCATCACGGCTGGACGTTCAAATAGACGCCAGCGATGGTCGATTTTTAGCTTGTTGGTCGCGCCGTTGTGGGAAAGATGGGCTGTATGAAGCGGCATATCCTCTTGTTTCAGCGGAATATGAACGAGGGGGTCAAAAACGCGTATAACCTGCCCACCTGCAGTGATGGCGTCTGGGAGCCAAATTGGATTATCTTTTGATAGTAAGTCAGCCATTGCCTGCGCTACTGTCGTTTTGCCATTGCCCGGTGGTCCATAAAGAAAAAGGGAGGTGCCTGCGTTAACGGCAGGCCCAATCTTGCGGTGGAAGTTATCGGGTAAGATCAAATGGCTCAAGGCGCGTTTTACCTGATCTGGTGAAATTCTCATACTATTGGATTGGGCTTCAATGGCATCAACATAATCTTCCAAAGAAACTGGCACTCGACCAATATATTGGCTTCTGGCCATAGCGTCCCGAGCACGCTTGGTTCCTTTTTCGGTGAGGCCGTAGGTGAAGCTTAAGCTTCCCATCCCGCCTGCCTTGGTGACTTCGACGAGATGCTCTTGTTTCATTTGAGCCAGCTGGCCGTCAATTATTTGAGCATGCAACCCTAATATCTCGGCAAAACGAGAGATATTGGCGGTACCCTCATTAAATAAAATGCGAAAAAGGAGATCGTGAACGATTGAAAGGGGGATACCTAAATCGTCAGCCCGAGTAACTGGGGTTAAGATATGTTTTAGTTTGGGTGGTGTATTCATGATGCGGTTTCACGCCTTATATTTATTGCATAGGGAAGAAAATCGCTTTGGAACAAAGAAAGAATGGGTGCAGATGCGAATTTCTTCATCGGAGATAGGTCGTCGAATTTCAATCAAGCTTTTGAGAGCATAAAAAGAAGATGAATTATGGCTCCTGAGGAAGCGGGTGGCTCTCTAGGAGACGCCCATCCTTGCTCCTGTAAGCATTCTTCATGCTAAAGATCTAATTCTTTCTCCACGGAACAGATAACTTGTTTCTTAACTATAAAGTTTTTCCCAGCAATAAAATATAGGAAATTAAGAACATTGTGATAATAAAAAAGACGCCTTGCAAGGCGTCTTTCAAATATCAATTTAGGACCTTCGTTTCACTTATTCAGCAACGGCCGTTTCCTCCACTGCCTGTTCCCCTTCAGCTGATTCGTCATTCTCCCCATCAACATTAGATAGCTTTCCTTCTCGAATCACCGCCACAGAGACGACCGAATCATCCGCGCGTAAATCCATCACCCGCACACCTTGGGTTGAACGACCCTGTTGCGAAACCGTATCCGTTGCCGTCCGCAGAATGATGCCGTTGGCGGAAATACAGGTCACTTCATCTCCCTCCGTGACCACACGGGCACTGACAATTTTACCGGTTCGTTCAGGGGATAAGACCATGGCGCGTACGCCAGATCCATACCGATTCTGTTGGCGATAATCATCAATAGGGGTTCGCTTGCCATACCCTTTTTCGGTGATGACCATCACATCGTCCCCTTCTGTAACAACGTCTGCCCCAGCAATATTATCCCACGACTCAAGGCGCATCGCATTTACCCCAGCTGCATTTCGACCCATTGGGCGCACGTCTTCTTCGCTAAAGCGGATGCCCTTGCCCTGCTCACTGACAAGAATCAAATCTTGTCCTCCGTGAGTCATTTTCACCCAGCCGAGGCTATCATCGGGGTCAAGCGAAATGGCGATAAGGCCGGACGGCCTAACGTTTGCAAAGGCGTTAACGCCGATGCGCTTAATGCGTCCTTTTTGGGTAACCATAATGAGATATTCAGCTTCATCAAAGTTGTGAACAGGTAAAGCGGCCGTAATCTTTTCTTCCGGCATTAGCGGCAAAATATTCATCAAATTGGTGCCCTTGGCCGTTCGATCAAGCTCTGGGATTTGATACGCTTTGTCTGCATAAACCTTACCGCGGTCAGAGAAATAGAGAATGGTGTTTAGAGAGCCTGCCGCAAAGAGATGCTCCAATGCATCTCGATCGCGCGTGCTCATGCCAATTAAACCTTTACCACCCCGACCCTGCACGCGATAGGCCGTGACTGGTGTTCGCTTGACGTAGCCCCGTTGAGTAATAGAAATAAGCACATCCTCATCACGAATCAAATCTTCCATATTGAGGTCTGCGGCTAAGCCAACCGCAACGCGCGAGCGACGGGCATCACCGTATTTTTCACGTATCTCGGTCAAATCTTCTTTGATGATGGCTAAGATTTTGTTTTTATCGGCGAGTAACCCTTCAAGATAATCGATATGTTCGGTAATTTCCCGATGCTCATTTTCAATTTTCTGACGTTCGAGCGCAGCCAGGCGGCGTAACTGCATGTCTAAAATGGCGTTTGCCTGAGGCAAGGTGAGGCCAAATCTTTCCATCAGCTGACCACGAGCTTGTTCGACATCAGGCGAACGGCGAATCGTTTCAATGACCTCGTCTAAATTCGCCAAGGCGATGAGCAAACCTTCTAGAATATGCTGGCGCTTCTTGGCTTTGTCTAATTCAAACTCAGTTCGACGAGTAATCACCTCAACGCGATGGTCGATGTGGATTTGAAGGGCTCGTTTGAGGGACAGCAAGCGAGGTTGCCTATCAACCAAAGCAAGCATTTGCACACCAAAGGTCGTTTGCAGGGACGTATGTTTGAAGAGCTGGTTGAGCACCTTCATCGGTTGGGTACCCCGCTTGAGTTCCACGATGATAGAGATGCCGCGTTGGTCAGACTCATCTCGAATGTCCGAGATGTCAGTAAGGATGCCGCGGTTGACCAGTTCAGCCATGCGCTCAATGAGCATGGCTTTGTTCACCTGATAAGGAATCTCAGTGATGTTGATGCGCTGGCGGTTTGGATTGCTGGGCATCTCCTCGATTTCGGCCACGGCGCGAACAATGACCCGCCCTCTACCGGTTGCATAAGCATTGCGCACGCCTTCGGTGCCCACAATAATGCCCCCGGTTGGAAAGTCGGGTCCAGTTACAAATTGCATCAAATCTTCTAAGGTCACATCATCATAAGTGTCTTGATTATCGATCAGGTATTCAATCGCGTTACACAGCTCGGTAAGATTGTGTGGTGGGATGTTTGTGGCCATACCAACGGCAATCCCATTGGAGCCATTGAGCAGAAGGTTGGGCAGTCTGGCTGGGAGCAGCTCTGGTTCTTGCAGGCTATCGTCAAAGTTTGGGGCAAACTCTACGGTATTTTTATCAATATCTTCAAGAAGCTCGTGCGCAATGCGAGCCAAGCGGGCTTCGGTGTAGCGCATGGCTGCCGCCCCGTCACCGTCAATGCTGCCAAAATTGCCTTGCCCGTCAACGAGTAGGTAGCGGAGGGAGAAGGTTTGGGCCATTCGAACCATTGAGTCGTATACGGCCTGATCGCTGTGAGGGTGATATTTACCTAAAACTTCACCAACGATACGAGCGCTTTTACGGGTCGGCGTGTTGACAACCTGAAAAGCTGTGCGATCACTGCACGCAAAAGGCATGGGCGCAAGGCGTTCAAGGGCTTCGATACCGGGGCAGCCGGCGAATGTGG
>JBCCFD010000176.1:0-14379 GCA_039029915.1 Chloroflexota bacterium | reverse complement strand
GTCTCGTAGCAGCAGGGTATTTAGCACTCTAGCCAGTCGAATCGCCTCTTGGCACAGATCCCCTCGAATCAAATCTTCACCAAACGAAGCATCATACCCTTCGTTGAAGATAAGATAAATCACTTTTAAGACCGCATCTAAACGTTCAGGGAGCAAATCAGTTGGCGGAACGCGGTAGGGTATTCCTGCTTTTTTAATCTTGCGCTTGGCCCGTACCAAACGTTGCGCCATTGTGGGCACAGGGGTTAGAAAAGCAGCCGCAATTTCTGTCGTTTCTAACCCGCCGAGCGTCCGCAACGTCAAAGCGACCTGGGCTTCTGGTGCCAAAGCAGGATGGCAGCAGGTAAATATTAACTTGAGCCGTTCGTCTGGTATGCTTCCCATCTCAACATCTGTCGGATCAACAACGGCCGTTTCGGCCATTGCGATTAAGTCTGCTTGTTTGTCTGTTCTCGTTTTGCGACGGCGAATGCGATCAATCGCTTTATTGCGAGCAATCGTCGTAATCCACGCGCCTGGATTACGAGGAATGCCGTCAGAGGGCCACTTTTCAAAAGCGGTTAACAGGGCGTCTTGAAAGGCATCTTCCGCTAAGTCAAACTCCCCCAGATAGCTAATGAGGGAAGCCAAGACACGCCCAGATTCTTGGCGGAAGGTTTGTTCAATCGTTAAATGAATCTCTTTCATACTGGGAATTGGGGATTGGGAGTTGGGGATTGGGGATTGGAAAATTATAAATAGTGGATAGTGAATGAATTTAAATTTTCCAATCTCTTATTAACCAATCCCAATCGGTTAGCTATGCACCATCAAACTCCCAAAGTGGACGAACTTCGATCGTGCCGTCTCTTGCGCCTGGAATTTTGGCAGCCCAGTGAATGGCATCGTCCAAATTTTCAACATCAATCAAATAGTAGCCACCCAACTGCTCTTTTGTTTCGGCAAACGGGCCATCGGATGTCATTGTTTGGCCATCGCGAACGCGAACTGACGTGGCTGTGGCGATTGGCTGAAGCGCCTCACCCCCCACCATACTGCCAGTTTTTCCTAATTCTTCGGTGTAAGCAAAATACTCACCCATATTGGCTTGCTGTTGTTCTGGTGTCCGTTTGGCATCTTCAGCTTCGCTTGTGTAAATCAATAACAAATATTTCATCGGTATTCTCCTTAGTTTTTTGTGCTTTCGTTAATACGACGATTGAAGCACGCCAAGATCGACACATCAATTTTTTTTGATAAATTTATTAGCCTACAAGTGCGGCACCGCGATCATCAAAGCCTCCATCAACCAGCTGCGTGTCGTCATCTCTTTTGAAAATAGTTAGCCCGTGCGCGAAGCCTATTCCGCCTTCTGATATCACAACGTTATGCCCCATTTTTCTTAAGCGCTTGACCGTGTCCTGATTGATTTCTTTTTCAACATACAGCGCATTTGGTTCGACAAAGGCAATCCTCGACATATCAAAGGCATCCTGAATGGCTAGACCAAAATCAATCATGTTGCTCACCAGTTGAGGCACGGTTTGGGCAATCGTGTGGCCCCCCGGCGTGCCGAGTGCAGCCCATGGATGGCCGTTTTTGGCAATGATGGTTGGCATATCGCCAGACAGCTTATGGCGTCCCGCATGAGCATCCATGGGATTCCCAGCCGGTTCAAACGTGCAGTACTCCAGCGAGTTATTTAGCCATATCCCCGTCCCTTCTGGCATAATTCGACTGCCAAACGCCTGCCCGATTGTTTGAGTAGCCGACACAAGATTGCCCTCTCTGTCAGCTACAACAAAATGGGTTGTATTTTGACTCGACTTTCCAGATGGAAAAGGGGGTTCAAACCGTGTAGCGGTATTGGGATCAATTTTGCTTGCGACCTCACTGAGATAGGCTTCAGATAATAAATTTTCTAAGGGAGGAAGCGCAATGTCAGGATCGGTCGCGTAGTTGAGGCGGCACCAATAGGCGTGTTTTGTAATCTCTGCCAAATGATGGAGATGTTCAGGACTATTATGTTCCCAGTCAGGAACAGGAAACTGGTTAAGTAAGCCTAGGCGTATCAAACCAGGAAATGAGGTTGCCGGCGGAGCGGCCGTATACACGTCATGACCTCGATAAGAAAGCATAATGGGATCAAACCATTCTGCCTGCGCATTAATTAAATCTTCGCCAGATAAAAACCCAGCCTGCTTTTGAAGCGTTTCAAGGATTTTCCGACCAATTTCCCCGTCGTAGAAGGCGTTTATGCCATCAGAGGCGATGGTGGCAAAAGAAGCAGCTAAATCATATTGAAATAGGCGATCTCCAGCTCGCAATGGCACACCACGGCGACCATATACCCTTTTGGCATGCTCAGGAAAATAAGGAAACTGCTGGTTGGTGAATAAGGCCAGTCGCTCGTCAATTGGGAAGCCATTTTGAGCCAGCTCGATGGCTGGTGCTAACAGTAATGACCAGTCAAGACGTCCTAATTGAGCCAGTTCAGCCCACGCTTGGAGATTCAGCGGTGTCGATACGGCTTTGGCGCTACGCCGATTTTCTTTAAAGTTTGGCGTTGGGGATCGAAACGCATTGCTGTCAACATTTTGAGGAATGCGACCGCTGGCGTTTAAAAATTGAATCTTCTTTGAACGGGCATTGTAGGTCAAGATTGTGCCATAGCCACCAAGGCCTGACATCATCGGTTCGACAACGTTGAGCACGGCCGCGACAGTAACGGCCGTATCAAAAGCATTCCCTCCCGAGCGCAATATTTCTAAGCCAGCTTCGACAGCCAAAAAATGTGCAGCACAAACCATTCCGCCATCTAGCGATGTCATACCCTTGGCCTCAACGTGCCAAAGACATTAACCACCGCTTGTAATATCCGATCTTTATTCCCGCGCAGTCGATAGTCATTGGCTTGATCAATCCAGCGCACAATGCCGTGCTCATCAATTAGAATCGTCGTGGGAATCGCCATCTGATTAAACTTAGTAGGCCAGCCAAGGGGAATACCCAGCCAGTAAAACGTTTGGAATTCAAACCCATTTCGATGCAGAAGACCGTATTTTTTAATAACAGTTAGCTCGGGATCAGCCAACAATGGAAAATAGAGATCATCTCGCTCTTGATGAAATCTAACGTTTTCAACCGTATCTTTGCTCAGGGCAAACAGGTGAATGTCGTACCCCTCAAACAGGGATCGCATTTCATTGAACCGCTGCAACTCAGCGGAACAGTATGGTCACCAGTGGCCACGAAACAGCTTAAACATAACCCGCTTTCCCTGCCATTGTTCGGTGGAAAACGGCCGTTTATTTCCATCAACAGCCTCAAAAGGCAAGAATGGGCCACCAACTTTGACCGCAATTTCACCGTCAGGCAGCGTCGCTACCGTGAGTAAGTAAAAGAATAATCCTGCCAGACCGATCGATAAAATGGCTAGAATTAAAATAATCAATAGGTTGCCTGCGGCAATGAGAATTGAATACCCTACCGCCAACAGCCCAACGCCCATGACTAGGCTGTGCCACCACGGCCGAACTGGCACTTTTTCCTGCGGAATTTTAGTTAAATAATCAAGCCAGCTGCTTGAAATTAACCCTAACCCAATAACTGCATATGCAAATGACATACTGCTGCCTCTCTTCTTCGTTTACTTCATCAGGACTTACGCACCCTGAGCCTGTCGAAGGGTTAAGAAAGTCACTTCGACAGGCTCAGTGACCGCTATTTGCGTAAGTCCTATTCATATTATCCATCACCAAAGATGGCAAACAAGATCCCTATTCCTACCAGCAAACCGATACTAATTAAGATAGTATTGCCTATAAGTTTTGACCGTCTTACCCGCGCTGGGGTAGGCAAATAAGCGACATCAACAAGATGGTCAAAGTGGCGCGGGCAAAAACGGCCGTTTTTCCATACAATCAACTCAATTTCATCGCCCACCTTCCAATCAGGAGTACCAATATACCCCATACTGGCTTCAAATCGTTCCCCAAGTTCATTGATTATTTCAAACGTCAAAAATGAGCCAGAATCAGTCCGAGGATTCATGGTGAGAATACGGCCGTTGCCCAATTCCATCAGCTCATCAAACCATCGTCTAACCGCTTGTCGTCGTCCAATGAGCCAGAATCCAATAAGCCCCATGCATATGGGCAACCCAAAAATCGCACCAAACGTTTCAACAGTCACCGAGAATTGATGACTATTAAGCAAGCTTACCACCAACATGATAATGAGCGGTACCAAACCTATACCAATAAATGTCCCGCCACTAATCAGAGCCCTACGGCTTAACCACCTCGTTAATTGTTCTTTTTCTTCATTTGTCAATATGATGGGTGTTGTCATACAAAGATAGTAAACGAAAAGCCAAACACGCACCACTGCCTCCAGTCACGCCATCTCATGCCCAAATGACATCAATCAATAGCAGACCATACAATATAAGCAATCATTAATTTCGGTAAAACCCACTTCCGATCGTAAAATTCAGGTATCCAAATCCCACTTCCCCAAGGAGGAAAAATGATCTTCAAAAGCACTTACCCTGATGTCGACATTCCTAACATCTCGTTAACCTCTTTTTTTCTCAGCCGAATTGAAGCGCATGGAAGCGAAACCGCCCTGATTGATGCCGCCTCTGGTCGTTTGCTGACATTTACTCAGCTAGCGGGTGCTATTAAGAAAGCCGCCAGCGGTTTACACACTCGCGGCTTTGGGAAAGGGGATGTTTTTGCCATTTATAGTCCAAACTTACCTGAATACACGATTGCTTTCCACGCCGTTTCTCTTCTAGGTGGCATTGTCACAACGGCTAACCCTCTCTACACGGCTGATGAGTTAGCTCATCAACTTAATGATGCAAACGCCAAATATCTTCTAACAATCTCCATGTTTTTGGATAAGGCTCAAGAAGCTGCGTCAAAATCTAATATAACGGAGATTTTTGTTTTCGGTGAAGCAGAGGGTGCCACCCCGTTTGCTACTCTAATGCAGGTAGATGGTCAACTACCTGATGTGGAAATTAAACCGCAAAACGACCTCATTGTGCTGCCTTATTCCAGCGGTACAACGGGTTTGCCAAAGGGTGTTATGCTCACGCATCATAATCTTGTGGCTAATATTAGTCAGGTCGAAGGCATGATTGATTATAATTTGCTCACCCCTGATGATGTCGTGCTGGGCGTGCTGCCCTTTTATCACATCTATGGCATGGTGGTAATTATGAATATGAGCTTGGTTCGCGGCGCAACAGTCGTCACGATGCCCCGCTTTGATCCTGAGCTATTCCTAAGTTCAATTCAAAAATATAAGGTGACCCGCACAAACTTGGTTCCCCCTATTTTAGTTTTCTTGGGCAAACATCCGCTGGTTGATCAGTATGATTTATCGTCGCTGCGCGAGCTTGGATCGGGAGCAGCTCCATTAGGTGATGAATTAGCAACGGCCGTTTCCAAGCGCCTCAACTGCCGCGTCACCCAAGGATACGGCATGACCGAAACCAGCCCCGTCGCCTCCTCAAACCCCCTTCCTGAAGACAATCCTCAGCCTTCTTCTTGCGGTAAAATTGTTCCCAATATGGCCGTCAAAGTAGCTGATTTAGAAACGCTGGAAGGACTTGGCCCCAATCAGAAAGGGGAAATCTGGATGCGTGGTCCCAATATCATGAAAGGGTATCTCAATCGCCCCGACGCCACAGCCGCCACCATCACCAAAGACGGCTGGCTTCGCTCTGGCGATATTGGCTATGTTGACGAGGGTGGCTATATGTTTGTGGTTGATCGCCTCAAAGAACTGATCAAATACAAAGGCTTTCAAGTGGCTCCTGCTGAACTAGAAGGGTTACTCTTGGGTCACGAAGCAGTTGCAGACGCCGCTGTCATCCCCTCTCCTGACGAAGAAGCCGGAGAAATTCCGAAAGCATTTATCATTCGTAAAGCTGCAGTCAACGAAGAGCAGATTATGGCTTGGGTTGCTGAGCGCGTGGCCCCGCATAAAAAAATCCGGCGCGTGGAATTCGTAGAAGAAATCCCAAAATCTGCCTCAGGGAAGATATTACGGCGGATATTGGTTGAACAAGAAAGAAGTAAATAAGGAGTTTACATGTCATACGAAGCAAAATTAGCAGAACTTGGATACACATTGAGCACCGTTGAACTTGATAACGGCAAATTTGTATTAGCCGCCCAAACGGGCAATTTAGTCTTCACCTCGGGCAGTGTGCCCCGCTGGGGCGACCAAGATATTCGCGGCAAGATTGGTGATGATCTGTCTGTTGAGGAAGGGTATGAAGCGGCCAAGCTGTGTGCGCTCAATTGCTTCCAAGCCATTAAAAATGTGACCGGCAGCTTGGATAACGTTATCCGCATTGTGAAGGTCTTCGGCATGGTCAATGTGGCACCTGGGTTTGATAACACGCCCGGTGTCATCCACGGCGCCAGCGATTTAGTGCGCGAAGTATTTGGTGAAGCTGGGCTACACGCCCGCAGCGCCATCGGGATGACTATTCCATTTAACTTTGCCGTTGAAGTAGAAATGATTGCCGAAGTTAAAGTCTAGGATGAGTGATCATCAGAAAGCAGCAGACTTACTGCTTAGGCTCCGTCAAAACGGGGATATTGTTAAAAATATCCCGGACGAGTTGTGCCCCAACAGCATTGATGCGGGATATGACATCCAAGAAGCGCTGGTTGCAAACCTGTGTGAAGCAGCAGGGAGCACGGTGGTTGGGTATAAGGTGGGCTGTACGAGTAAAAATGCACAAGAGGCCCTCAACGCACCTGAACCATTTCGTGGCCAGCTGCTCGGTGCCACCACGTATCAGAGCGGAAAAGTTCTCGAGGCAGCTAATTTTCACGTTCGCCTTATTGAACCCGAGTTTGGCTTCAAAATGGGAGCTGATGTGCCGGCTGCTGATGTGCCGTACACGGCCGATACGATACGGCCGTTTATCTCACACCTGTTTCCCGCGATCGAAGTCGCCAGCCATCACTTCGTAGGTTTTGAAGGGGTCTCCGCACCAGAATTTATTGCTGATAATGCCATTCACGGCTTTGTGGTGATGGGTGAGCTAATCGAAGATTGGCAATCCGTTGATTTAGCGCAGCATGAAGTCGTGCTCAACCTCAATGGCCAAAAATTCGGGTCCGATACAGGGGATAAAGTGCTGGGGCATCCGCTAAACGTCATGGCATGGCTGGCCAATCACGGCCAAGCTACTGGCAAATCACTCAAAGCGGGTGACCTGATAATCTCTGGCACGGTCAACATGATTTATGCAGCGCAACAGGGCGATCACCTCGAAGCTGACTTTGGCGTCTTTGGCAAAGTTGAGCTTAGCTTCAGGTAAATTGCGATGAGCTATGGGCGATGAGTTTAGAGTATGTTTCCCATAGCTCATAGCTCATGGCCCAAATCTAAAAATTTATGATAAACATTACCTTCTCCGACCAGTGGCATGCTACCTTTCCCAATGCTCATATTGGCTATTTAATTGTCAATGGGGTTGATAATCAAAAACGGCCGTCTTCGCTTGAGCAGCACAAAGTGGATGTGGTAACGGCCGTTCGTCAAAAATTCGCAGGACAGGAGCGCGCCGATCTTATTCAAAATCCCATTCTGAAAGCATATCGCACATATTACAAAAAATTTAATAAAACATACCACGTCCAGCTCCAGCTGGAATCAATTTTGCACAAGGGGCGCAGCTTGCCAAACGTCAACCCCCTCGTTGACTCAGCCTTTGCGGCCGAGATCGAAACGTTAATCCTCACCGCCTCACACGACATTGACAAACTGAACGGCCCAATTCTTTTTGATGCAACCCAAAAAGGGGAGCCGTTTATCCAAATGGGCAACCGTGAACAAACCTTAAAAGCGAACGACATGGTCATGCGTGATAACAGTACTCCAGCCTGCACCATCATTTACGGTCAGGACAACATCAGCCCCATCTCACCCAGCACTCAAAACGCCATGTACGTTGCCTACTGCCCCGTTGATGTACCAAAATCAACAATTGAGACCCATTTTGAAGCAATTCAACAAAATATCCTCAAATTCCAACCTGACGCTCAATTTGATGCTCCCCTAATTATTCAAGGGAAAGGATCATAAATGTTTTCTCAATCGCGGATCGATCAGCTTGTTGCCAACATGAAACGTGATGGCTTAGATTCGCTTCTCATTGTTTCGCCAACAGGCACCTGTTACCTTTCAGGCTGTTATTTACTGACACAATTAGTCATTCCGGAGCGAGAAGCGTATGTGCTTTTAACTCAGGATGGCTCGCTTTCTTATCTGGTTTGCAATTTAGAGGAAAAGTCAGCCCGGCATCATAGCCACATTGAGGATATTCATCTTTATATTGAGTTTGCGGAAATGCCAGCCAATGCTGCCGGACGACTGTTAAGGGAAAAGGGGGGCGGAAACGGCCGTGTTGGCATCGAGGCCCACGCCCTTTCAGCCGCTTCCCTCTCCCAGCTAACGTCAACATGCCCCCAGGCCGAATTTATACCTTGGGATGAGCCATTTAAAACAGCCCTGATGATCAAAAGCAAGGCGGAAGCCGAAGCGGTCCAAGCGGCTGGTCGGGCAACCCAACAGGCGATTATTGAGGGCTTTACCCAATCAGCGCCAGACAGTCGAGAGCTAGATGTCGCTAACCGCATTTTGTCAGGAATTATGAACGCTGGTATTCATCCGCTCTTCAATGTGTTTGCAGCTGGGCCCAATATGCTCGAAACACATGCCACCGCCTCAGAGCGAGTGCTAGAAAGAGGTGAAATTGTCAGAATTGATATGGGGGGCCGCCAAATGAGCAATCACTATTTGGCGGATATGGCCAGAACGGCCGTTGTTGGCCCGCCGTCAGCTGAACAAATCACAATTTACTCAGCCTTGACTGATATTCAAAAAACAGTGATGGATGCTTGCCAACCAGGCAAACCCATTTCATCACTATACGAGCTTTGTGTTGAAAAATATAGTGAGCACAATCTGCCCTTCATGATGCCCCACATTGGCCACGGCATGGGCATTGACCTTCACGAAGCCCCCATGATCAACGCTAAAAACCAAACCCTGATTCAACCGGGTATGATCCTCAACATCGAGCCATTTGTGGCCTTACCCGGGCGAAATGAAAGTTATCATATTGAAGATTTAGTGTGGGTAACGGATGAAGCACCTCAATATTTAACATATCCAAATACAACGCTTATCGAAATACCGGCTTAGGTTATAAAGCTTGAGGGGCTGTCAATTCCTCTCGGGCCAATGGCTCATCTTTCATGGGAATATGCACCACTGAAGCTAATAATCCCAAGGCAATCGACGCGTACCAAACTAAATCATAGGTACCCGTTCGATCAAATAGCAAACCACCCCACCACACACCGATAAAGGCCCCGATTTGATGGCTCAAAAACACCATGCCATAAAGCGTTGATAAGTAGCGCGCTCCAAAAATTTGGGAAACGGTTCCGCTTGTAAGCGGCACGGTTGCCAGCCACAGGAAGCCAATCGCCCCACCAAACACAAAGGCAGATAAACGAGTAATTGGCAAAAAGATGAAGAGGGCAATCACGATTGCCCGACCAAGATAAATTACGCTGAGCAGATTCTTTTTACGATACCGGTCGCCAAGCCAGCCAAACGCAAAAGACCCCACCATATTAAACACCCCCACCAGCGACAGCGCGCCTGCTCCCACCAAAGCTGGCAGGCCGTTATCTGATAAAAAGGCTGGTAGATGGGTGCCAATAAACGAGACGTGGAAACCACAGACGAAGAAGCCGACAATAAGCAGCAAATACCCTTGGTGCGTGCTCGCCCGTCTTAAAATCTTGCCATAAGATTCATCTAGCTCCGCTTCATAAGATTGCTTATTCTCATTGTCTTCAGTTTGGCGGGGCATGCCAAAGGCAAAGCCCACCACGACTAAGATGATGACGCCTAAAATGCTAAGTGCATTTTGCCAACCAAACTGCTGAATTAACAGCTGAGCCAATGGTGGGAAAACAAACATCCCTGATGATCCGACGGCCGTAATAATACCAAACACACTGCTGCGGCGCGCTTGAGGCACAAGCTGACCCACTGCGCCTAAAACCACCACGTATGTCGTCGCACTTAGCGCAAACCCAACCATCAACCCAACGGAAAGATGCAGCCCCATACCTGTCATTACGCGAGACATCACGAAAAGACCGACGGCATACAGTACGCCACCAGCCACCATCACCCAGCGTGAGCCAATGCGATCAGCCAATATTCCAACTAAAGGCAGCCCATACACCAAATTGCTAATCGCAATCGCTAAGCTAAATGTTTCACGGCCAATATTTAACGTTTCGGTAACAGGCTGTAAGAAAAGACCAAAGCTAGCCCGAACGCCAGAACTAAACATGACGGCTAGGGCAGCGGCCATGATCGCAATCACAACAGGTTGTCTTTTCATCTGATTATCCTTTTTTCTCTAGCACAAGAAAATGGGAGATACCTAAAACAGCGAGGGGCGTTTTTTCCATTGCATAAAGTGTGTTACGAAGCAGTGTGCCTAATCGAGGTGAACGGCCGTAAATATTATCGTATCCCCCAAATATGACCGAGTGGTACAGTTCCGTTACAGGCAGGTTCTTATAAAATGACCGCAGCTGACGAAGCGTATATGCTTTAACGTGGGGTGCTAACTTATCTCTTATTGGGGTCGGCAAGTAATTCACAAAGAATTTGTTGCCAAAGTGGTACTCTCCGCGCCAATAAATACCGTGCTGTTCCATCCAGTGCCAGCGATTGGGGCAGAAAATAAGAATACGGCCGTTTGGTTTCGTCACCCGTACCATTTCAGCCACAGCCTGAGCATCATCCTGCACGTGCTCAATCACCTCATTGCTAAAGACAATATCAAACTGCTCCCTAGGAAAAGGTAACTGCTCTCCTTTTGCCGAAACGATTCCCGCTGCTGTTTGTAGCGCTTTAACACCGCGGTCATGCTCAAGCTCAAGCCCAAAACGGACGTTGTCAAAACGGCCAAACGCCTTTAGATAAGTCCCCAAACCGCACCCATTATCCAAAATAGTAGCGCCTGAAAGCGATACCCACTCCTGAATCATCCTAAAGCGACGCTCTTGGCCCGACCGCCACACATATCCTTGCTCACCGCGCAGGGCAGCCTTATCAGAGTGCTGTCTACTCATTCGCCATCAATTCGTCATATTTTTTGCGAACTTCTTGGATATCTCGCCACGTGAGTGCCTTGGGACCATCAGGCGTGCGGACTGGATTGCGCAATAGATACGCCGGGTGAAAAACAGGCATCGCCCATTTGTCCTGCCATCGAAACCATTGCCCACGCAGACGGGTAATCCCTACTTTTCCAAGTAAAGATTCCGTTGCAACGTTTCCAGTTAATAGCATGATAACCGGATTAATTAGCCGAATAATCTCAAGTAAGTACGGTTTGTAGTAAACAATTTCGTCGGATGTTGGCTTTCTTAACGGTTTTCCCCCATCACCTGGCGGCAATCGAAACACCGCATTCGTAATAAACACATCCTGCTCAGGATCAAAATTAGCGGCCCGTAAAATTTTGTCCAAAAGCTGACCAGAACGGCCAACAAAAGGCTTACCCATGCGATCCTCTTCGGTGCCAGGGGCCTCTCCAATGATCATGAGTTTTGCATTTGGATTCCCCCGATAAATCACCATATTGGTACCGGCTGGAAATAAGGGATCGTCCTCCAGCTTCATCATGTGGTCAACTAATGAATCTAAAGAATCCCAGCTGGGCTGTGGCTCCTCAAACAAACCGTACTGCATCCCGTTTCTCCTTTCTTCAGGTTACGGAATTTTACCGCAAACGAGAAAGGGGAGCATATCATTTAAGTGTTCCGAAGTGTCTAAATTGAAAACCCTGTTAGATAAACGCTTCGGAACCTCGAGGAAACGAAGGTTACAGCTGTCGTTTTATTCAAAGTAGGAACTTCGTTTCACTTAAACGGCCAGAATATGATTATGTGAGCTGTGGGAGTTCAACTTCCAATGCGGATTTCAATATGGAAGAAATTTTATTTATAGTGAATGGCTTCTGCACGTATCCTGAAATGTTCCACTGATACAGTTCATTGACCCTTTTAGAGATAGGATTGCCGCTGGCTACAATAATCTTGACATCTGAATTAGTCATTCGAATTGTTTTCAAAAATGTTTCACCATCCATTTCTGGCATTAACAAATCAGTAATGACCACATCGATCTTTTTATGATAGTTTTCAAATAAAGCCAGTCCATCTTTACCATTAATGGCCACAATCACTTCAAAGCCTAAAAATTCTAAAATTTCGCTAAATGATTGGGCAACCTCAACTTGGTCTTCGACAAGCAGGAGTGATTTCCCAGTGGCGTCAATTAGCTCAGAGCTATGGTCGGAAAACGGTGTGTTGTAAATTGGTTGTTCAAATTGATACGCTGGAAAATATAAGCTCACGCTTGTACCAACGCCCAATGTGCTATCAACATGGATGTGCCCATCATGTTGATTCATAATGCCCCGTGCCCGTAATAGATTTAATCCTTTTCTTTTACCGTTCACATTAAGCGTAAAATTAGGCGTGAAAAGGGACTTTAACTTTTCGGGATGAATCCCTTGTCCATTGTCTGTCACCCGAACAACAATCCATTCGGCTTTAGATGAAGGAGGAATTGGGGAATTGGGGATTTTTGAAGGTTGGTATTTATATAGGTCAATCGTCATGGCCCCACCATTTGACATGGCACTGACAGAGTTCAACAACAGATTGATGAGAATGATTTGTATTTGCTCACTATCGATCTTGATTGAATATTGTTCATCCTGTATGCGCCACTCTGTCTCAATGGTTTGCGGAATAAATTTCTCTAAAGCAGGTTTGATCTGCTCGATAAAGGTGTGCCCCTTGATAAATTTTTGGCTTGTGGCTGATTGACTGCCTATTTCTAAAAGCTGCGTAATTGAATCAGCAGCCCGTGATGAGAGATCAAGAATTCGATTCAAATGATTATTGACGTCTTCTGAAACATTATCACCGTGCACCAGAAATTCAGTGTTTGAGATAATGGAGTGTAGAATGTTGTTGAAATCGTGGGCTATCGACCCCACCAAGGAATCAACCGCCTCCATTTTGGCTTGGTTGGTAACTTTCGTTTCGAGGTTTTTCTTTTCAGAAATATCAATAACGGCCGTTCTAATATGCGTTAGCTCTCCAAGTTCGTCCGGCCAGAGGATGCTTTCCATAAGCACATTCGTTTGTGATTGATTCTTGTTGATCAACGTCACTTCGCAAATGCTTTTACGCTCGCCGCCTACTAATGCATCAAAATGCGCTTCGAGTATGGCAACATCTTTTTCGGGCAGAAAATTGTTGAGGCATTTTCCAATGATGGCTGAATTGGGATAGCCTAACAGGTTCGTGGCAGTTAAATTCGACTCTAAAATTTGACCTTCCCGGTCTAAGATAAGGTAACCGGTTGGTGAAAAGTAAAACAGATCAACATACTTTCGTTGAGCCATTTCATACTGATGCTGCATGTATTCTAGACTTTCTTCACGGAGTTTGCTCTTTAAGAAATACTTATTGAGCAAATTCACCAGCATTTGAGTTTCTTCAGGCGAAAGGTCGCCAATATTATCTTGAAAATATTTTGATGGGGGAGAAAAAACTTCGATTTCTTCTATGAGCGAAGGTTCAAAATGGAACTGCTCGACTAACTTCATGCAATGGCCCCTTTTTACAAAGTAAAGCACTCATCAATGATTGTTAATTCAATGATAACAAAAAAATGGGGTACATTTTGAAGAATAGATAGTACTTATGTATGGTGGATGAGAAACAAGACCTACTCCCAGTACATTTCATGACCGCTAGGCCAACTTTTGTTATGGGCCGGCTTGAGACGTGCTTGAACGGCCGTTAACAGCTCTTCAGCGATTGGCTCTTCTATAACGGCTATGCTCCTATCAAGCTCCTTGATTGTTCGGGCGCCGAGCACCGTCACATCGACATTTAGCTGAGCCACCGCAAACTGGATCGCTAACTCTGCAAGCGAAACGTCAACTGAGGCGCAATACTCAGCCGCTTGGCGGGCTGCAACTTTAATTTCATCAGAGGCCGGATGCCAAGTCTGCCCCCCCTGCCGGGTTAAAAGGCCCATGTGGGTAACAGATGCGTTTAGCAGCCCCATCTCCTTCTCTTGAACAGTTGGCACTAAAACATTATGCATTCGATTATTAAGCAGGTTGCCGTGGCAATAAGATAACGTCACATCCAGCTCATGTTTTTCAGCCATTGTTTTTAAAAGAGCAACGGGAAACCCTGTCACCCCAATAAAACGTACCTTGCCCTGCTGTTTTAAGGT
>JBCCFD010000175.1:0-14394 GCA_039029915.1 Chloroflexota bacterium | reverse complement strand
TAAGGCCTTCTTCAATGCCATAATGCCCTTTTGAGCAAACGGCCGCTGAGAACCAGTGACCTTCTTCCGTTTTTTGTTCAAAGCTCATCACGTGGTCTAAAGTAGCATTGGCGGCTGAAGCGGCGGATGATTTACCGCGAGCGGCAATAATAGCCGCCCCACGCTTTTGCACGGTGGTAATAAACTCACCCTGCAACCATTCTTGATCGGTGATGACTTCGGCGACAGGTTTACCATTAATCTTGGCATTTTCTGTATCAGGGTATTGGGTTGCACTATGGTTTCCCCAAATGGTGACATTACTTACATCCGTAATGGCCACACCCGCTTTTTGAGCTAACTGGGCATAAGCACGATTTTGATCAAGGCGTGTTAGAGCACTAAAGCGCTCGTTTGGAATATCTGGAGCGTTGTTCATCGCAATGAGGCAATTGGTGTTTGCGGGATTGCCAACAACAGCGATGCGAATATCACTGGCTCCCTTTTGGAGCGCTTGGCCTTGACCAACGAAGATCGGACCGTTTTCCTTAATCAGGTCGCCGCGAAGCATACCTTTACCACGGGGCTTTGAGCCAACCAGCAACGCCCAGTTAACGCCATCAAAAGCAACATTCGCGTCATCAGTCACAACCACATTTGATAACAGCGGAAATGCACAGTCATTTAACTCCATGACGACACCCTCGAGGGCAGGTATTGCCGGTGTAATTTCTAAAAGATGTAGCTCAACATTGGTGTCAGGTCCAAATACCTCACCTGAGGCTAAGCGAGGAAGTAATGAGTAACCAATTTGCCCAGCGGCTCCGGTTACGGCAACTTTTACAGTTCTTTTTGACATTTATAACTCCTAACGATTTAAAGAGAGGTTTATTACCTAGAATTACGCATATGTTCCAAACGGTGTCTTCACCGCGCAAGGTGGCTCGGTTTAGAAATCAGAAACGGTCTGCATAATATCAGTTATTAATTAAATCTTGTACTACTTAATTATCTTAGTTTGGGGAAAAGTGGCAATGGCTATTTTTTAATAAAGTGATCAGTTCTTTTCGAAATGAGCTTACCGGTGGCTGCTACCTCTGGCAATGTCACCCAATTATGAATCCAATCACTTGTTTCTGGCATTTTACTTTCAATCACGACCTGGCGCAGTTCGTTCAGATCGATTGGAATACGTCTTAGTTCAACGCCTAAGTTACCCTTATTCCAATTGAGAATGGCATACTCTGCCCAAGGCATAACGGTTGGGGCATCCACAAATGGCATCTGTTCAAACGGCATGCCCACGCTGCCTGTGTTGACAATGAGGGTTCCTTTATGCTGCCGAATCATCTGGACATGGGTATGTCCCCCAACCATAATGGTCGCTTCGTATCCATCTAGCATCTGGTCTAACTCACTGGGAGGGGTTGAGGCGAAAATGTTTTCTTCGTAGGAGCGAGGAGAGCCATGAAAGCAAAGCAAGACGGTACCCATATCAAGCCTGAACTTCATGATAGGCTTGAACGATTTCATATAGTTTAGATCGGCATTGGATAGTCGATCATGACACCATTGTAGGGCATTCATAAACCAGTTTGAGTCCATGTAGGCCCGACCTAAATCTAAATTAAAAAGATAGGTTTCGTGATTTCCAAGGACGGTTTGGCAGCCTAGTTTTCGCAATTCTGCCACGACTTCAGCAGGTTGGGGACCTAGAGTTGCTATGTCGCCAAGGCAAATGATATCGTCTACGTCTTGCTGATCGATGTCAGCAAGGACGGCTTTCAGCGAGACATAATTTCCATGAATATCAGATATGATGGCGACTTTCATAAGGCTTGATAATTAACTGTAGTCTTCGATTTGTCTGTTTTTTGTTTTTCTTTGCCTGTGTGCTTCGTAAAGTAACAGGGCGGTTGACACAGATAGGTTTAGGCTGTCAACTTGCCCATGCATGGGAATAACGGCCGTTTCGCTAGCAGAACTGATCATTTTCTCGGTAAGCCCAGCTGCTTCACTACCAGTTGCGATAGCCACAGCTTCGGTAAAGGGTATTGTATCATAAGTTTTAGATGCATCAGGCGTTGCGGCCACGATAGCGATATCGTGCTGATCAGCCCAATTTATAAATTCTGTTGTCGTTGTCACTGCGATAGGCTGGGTAAAAACAGCACCTAAACTCGATCGAATGACGTTCGGATTATATAGATCAAATGATGGGCTAGCTGTATCCGTACAAATAATGACACCATCAACACCAACTGCATCCGTCGTGCGTAAAATAGCCCCCAAGTTACCTGGTTTCTCAACATTTTCGATCACGGCGAAAAACGGCCGTTTTGTTACAGATAACTCTGCCAAAGGAGACGCCCAATACGGCATAGTCAAGACGAGACCGCCAGTTGTCTCACGATAAGCAATCTTGGCGAATACCTCTGGTGTGATTTGGATGATTTCAATCGCAGTCTGATATTGATCTAAAAATTGTAAAAATTGCTCACTCTTTATCTTACCCATAATTTCAAGGCAGATAAATACCTCTTTTGGCACAAAACCATTGCGTAACGCCAAATAAGATTCTCGTTCCCCTTCGACAACAGTTTCTTGTGCTGAATCCCTTTGGCGTCGCTGTTTTAATTTTGCAATTTGTTTAATTCGCGGGTTGCTTGGACTAGAAACGGATCTTTTCATAAAACGCCAGAATTATTCAGTGGATATCCTGTTCACCACAAAGACAAGCTAAGAGGCGGCGTTTGTTGCTGATTTACCCGACAATTTAATGAAAGCGAGATCGCTACCTTGATTGGTGACTGCATCAATGTAACCTCGCTTAAAAAAGTCGACGATTTGCTTAAAAACAGCATCAAAGAATGGATCGAGATCATTTTTTCGATTTTCGTGGATTTTTATTTCACGGCCGTTTCCACCCAATTTTACAATAAAATGAGAACCTGTTTTCTTAATGAAAAAGCTCATCAAAATGGTCGTTGGATGTCCACTAGTGGCTGATTCTCGAACCGTTAATTCAACACCAAAATGCCAAAATGCATGGTCATCCATGCGCATAGCGCCAGCAATGGCATAAAAACGGTCGTTTGGGCTAATCTCTTCACCGAGTGGAATATACGTAATCTCTTGATCTTGGGGCCATTCAAAATAATCGATCATCCCATAGATGAGGTCACGGGCAAAGTCTCGGCATGTTGTTTGATAATCACGGAAAGCACGGCGCGCATCGGCGTATGATTTGCAAATTTCTTCGTATTTGGACATGGTTCTTAAACTTTTAACCTATTTCTATCGTTCTTAAAGTTTGTAATCGATTTATGCTCTTTTGGCAATCGTTTTTAGGGAAAGCGCACAAATTTCACGTTTTTTATGCTCTTTATTCACATGAAAGTAATATCAAGGTCTTGGACTTGGGAATCCTGGCGCGCGCATTTCATAATCGTTTTGCCACGCTGGGGCTGGGTTTATGGGTTTCATTTCCTCATGGTGCAACCAATCTCGCGCTAAAATGGTGGCCGTAGATGAAAACACAACCCCACCTAACGCCCAGACAAGAATTGCCCCAACACCTTGGTCATTTATATTTAGGCCGGAGAATTGATAAGCGTCAGGGTATTGGTAAAGATTTTGGCTAGAAAATAGCAGAATGAGGCCTACGACTTTGATAGGCCAGGTACCCATCACAGTATACAAGATGCGCACGACTGGTGGCATTCTGCGATGAATTTGAGGGGAAGACCCTAAAATATGCCACCAATACAGTAAAGCAACGAAAAGCAGGAGGGTGGTTTCCAAAGAGTGCACCCATCGATATTGACGCGTTAGCTGATGAATCTTTGGATCGTACCAAATCCAAAAGGTCACGGTCGCTAAAACAAATGCAGAGCCTGGATTGGTTACTTGGTGTAGCCCAGCTCTAAGCGACGCAAGATTTGGCCGAAAAAATTGTTGTTTAACGGCCGTTTGCAGACCGCCGGGCAGTGCCGCCCACAAAATAGGTAGAGGGTTGGATAAATTAATGAGGCAGGGGATCAGCGCCATGAGCAAAATATGTTGCGCGACATGAACAGAAAACATCTGGGTTGCAAGATGATGAACCGGGGAACCAAGAATGAGTAAAACGAGCCCCATTCCTGCAAAAAAAGCAGGCTGCCGATAACGCTCAAGCTGATAGCCTGTTTGGGCCAAATAGCGACGTCCTTTGATGAATAAAAACACGGCCGTTCCCACCAAAATAAAGGTAGGAGCCTGCCAATACTGAAAAGAAAATAGACCCGCCAGAATGCTTCCCATTTAGAGATTTTAGCACAATTAGCAAGTCTATTTTGAATCTATTAATTATTTTGTGATTTCGATCTATCGCAGGATCAGATCCGACAGAAATCACATTTTACTCTTTCAGTTATCGCGGCCACAACTCAAGGCGAACGTTTACTACATCCCCGGATTCGGTTGGTAAATTGAACGGATCGCTCGTTTGCAACCAACGGCCGTTTTCACCATAGTAAACTTTCCACCTAAATGGCCCTGTTCCCAGATGATCATTCGTGGCCCACAATTCACGCTGAGCCACCATGCGGGTTTCTTCAGGGAAAATAGTGTCAAATTTACCGTGCCAGCCGTCTACATTTACCCACTCACCCTTATCGTCCTGCCACTCAATGACGTGCCACAAATCTTCTTGCCAGTGCAGCGTATCCCAAGGCCAGCTTTCCACAAATTCACCCTGCAGATGGATTCGCACACCAACGGGAACCCCAAACGTATCGGTGGTGGTCACCTCAGTAATCGGCGTGTCGCGTGGAGGCAGCTCAAATTCGGCTGTTGCCGATGGTGAAACTAGGATGAGAGATACGGCCGTTATGCCAACCAAAGCAGCTAATAAACCAAGCAAGCTTAAGTTAACTCGCTTCTCGGTTTCGGCGCGAAAGTGAGACGCCACCCTGGCAGTAAGCACCTTGATAAAGGTCATTTGCTCACGCATAGTCCCTAATCGAGCTAGATTATTCTTACGCCATGCCATTCGAGTTGAGCGCGGTACAAAATCATCAGCAAGCGTGTTAAAGATGTGTAAAAGTCGCTCCCATATCATGTTCATATCATTCCTCACGATAGATTTTTTTCTAGTTAGTTGACGCGAAGGGGTTCTATCGGTCGTGTAACAAACCCTAAGCGATTGGTTCTACATGTTTTACATAACACAGTTATATACGGCCGTAAATCCGCTCATAGGACTATCAATGACCTATGGACTAGTTGACACATAAGGGCCGCTAATGTTGTTGTAAGTTTGGTCGTATATCTCGTGGCTCTCCAAAACACCCCCATAATCCGTTGTTAGATGGGCTGAGTCTACATGAGCATAAACAGTCGTGTTGGCGGGCAAATTACCGCTGTACGAGCTATTCTCAGACGAGTAATATAAGTTTGGCGCGCCCGGTGCAGTGCTGTAAACAAGCGTCAATGACTCACCCGGAGCGAGGCTAATATTAATCCCCCATACCAAGCCTTCATCACTCACGTCCTGCCAAACTTGATCCTCTTCAGTCGGCACGGGGTCAGGATCGATGTAAAAATCAACCCAGAAGCCGTCGGCCGTTGCCACAGCCCCTTCGTTCGTGATTTCAACACGAATCTCATCAGCTGTGGCTTCAATATCTGTCACAACAAGGTCTGGAGCAGGCGTATAATCTAGGACGCCAATGGGTAAGAACGCCTTCGATTCCCCAACTGCGACGTTGACGGTGCCAGTTGAACTACCGCCATTGCCATCACTAATAGTGTAGGTAAAGGTATCATTGCCAATGTAGCCAGCGGGTGGACTATAAGTGACTGAACCATCACCATTATTCGTTACGGTGCCTTCCGCCGGTTGGGTCACTGAATCAATGGTCAGCGTATCATTTTCCGGATCAATATCATTTGTTAAAACCGAAATCGTAATATCTTGATCCTGCGGGGTAAATACTGAATCAGTGCCAGCGGTTGGATCATCATTTAAGCCACTGATTGTGACGGTTACAACTCCTGTATCCGTTAATCCACCGCTATCTTCAACCACATATTCGAAGCTATCAACCAAGGATTGGCCCACTTGTAGGGATTGGATGGCCGCCGCGCCGCGGGGGTCGAAGCTAAAACCACCATCACTAGACACTGAAACAATGGCGCCATTGTCACTCAGGGTATCAAAACTTGTCACTGTAATTGTGTCCCCCGCATCTTCATCAGAATCATTAACGAGCACGCCGCTGCCGGCGGCCACCGTAAGCAGTGAATCTTCATCGACTGTGCCACCAAAGTCTGGCGCAGCGACTGGGGCATCATTTCCGTTGATGAGGTTTAAAGTAATAACTTCTGTGTAAGTTAAACCACCATCACTTGTTTGAACTCGAATAGTGTAAGTAAGCGGATCAGCTTCAAAATCAAACGTTGCGTTCGTCTCTAAAATCTCATCTGTTATTACAAATTGGGCATTATCATCATCCCCAGCCCCAGCAACCAGGCTATAGGAATGAATGTCTCCTGTATCTGGATCAGATGTTGAAAAACTGCCAACTTCGCTCCCAACGGGCAGATTTTCTTCAAAGGTAGTGCTGTCGATTGTGATGTCATTTGGTGCATCATTGCCATTTGAAATGGTGATGGCCAACGTCTGGGTATAAAAGCCACCCATTCCATCCTCCGTTTGCATCCGAACTGAGTATGATGCAGGGGCCGTTTCAAAATCAAACACGGCGTTTGTATCTAGCTCAGTACCATCAACGGTAAACAGCCCATTGTCCGTGTCACCTGCACCAGCCACAAGCGTATAAGTATGGGTATCACCCGTATCATCATCTTCTGAATCCAATGTACCTACCGTGGTGCCAATCGGTTGATTCTCTAAAACCGAGGCTGGCATGAGGGATATTCCTGTGGGAGTATCATTGCCATCTGTAATAGTAATCGTCATGGCTTTCTGGAAAGTGGCTCCATTACCATCATCCACTTGCACCATGATGTTATATGTGTCGTCTGCTTCTCTATCAAAGCTAGTCGCTGATTGAAGCTGAGCCGCCACAATTTGGAATGAACTGTTGTCTGGGGTCCCTATGGGAAGAGTATACGTCAGCGGTGAATCACCGTTTGGATCGACGGCGCTTAAATTACCAACGGCCGTTCCGGCAGGTTGATTTTCTTGAATGGTATTGTTGTCTAAGGTGATGTCATTTGGCGGATCGTTACCATCCACGACAGTGATGACAAAAGCTTCTTGATAGGTGCCACCAAAGCCATCATTGGTTTCAATTCGCACCGTGCGGGTCATTTGAACTTCATGGTCAAGCTCAACGGCCGTTTCTAGTTGACTACCCGAAATTTGGAACAGGACATTATCATCATCTCCACTCCCAACCACAAGCGAATAAGTATGGGTATCCCCCATATCGCCGTCTGTTGTCGATAACGCACCAACAGTCGTTCCGGCTGCTTGATGTTCCATCACGCTAGCGGGGGAAAGCCCAATATCGGTAGGGTCTTCATTTTCATTCAAAACCACAATCGAGAAGACGCTTTCGGTCGTCGAAATACCGTCATTTTGCTCAACCCGAATGGTGTGGGTAATTTGGGACTCATAATCAAAAATAATGCCTGATTTGAGCTCATCACCAACAATGGCAAAATTGCCATTGTCAGCATCCCCTGCCCCGGTGGCTAAGGTATAGGTATAGGTACCGCCATCAATATCAACGGCCGTAAAGGAGCCAATCGTCGTACTAATCGGCAACGATTCAGTAATCGTCTGATTCGATAAATTGAATTCAGTGGCTGGATCATTGGCGTTCGTGATGGAGATGATAAACGCCTCTTCTAAAGTGCCCCCACTGCCGTCGTCCGTTTCAACACGGATAGTACGGGTGGTTGGTAGCGTTTCAAAGTCAAAGACCACATTCGTCCGCAGTTCGTCCGTTGCAATTATAAAATCCCCATTGTCAGCATCCCCAGCACCGGCAACTAAAGAATAGGTGAACGGGCCACCGTTCGGGTCGGTCGTGGAAAATTTACCAACCAGCGTGTTGGTTGGTTGATTTTCTTCAATGGTACTGTTGTCTATCGTAAGGTTAGTTGGTGGGTCGTTACCATCGGTTACGGTGATCGTCAACGGCTTGGCAAATAGGCCACCGTTGCCGTCATTCGTTTCGACTCTGATGGTGTAGGTAATTTGTAAATCGTAATCTAGCTCAACGGCCGTTTCCACATCTGAGCCATTGATTTGGAAAGACCCATTATCTGTATCACCGGTTCCTGCAACCAAGCTGTAGGTAAAAGTGTCTGCAGCATCTGCGTCGGTCGTTGTTAACGTTCCTACCGTGGTTAGTGCAGGTTGATGTTCAGCAACAGTATTTGGAGCCAGTGAAATATCTGTCGGACCATCATTGGCATCAGTTACATTAATGGTAATGGTCGCCGTATCGGTCAGCGCACCACTATCTGTTACTTCGATAATGTACGTGTACTGATCCATAGCAGGATTTTCAAAATCAAGCTGAGTGCTATCCGTCACGCTAATCACGCCGGTTGATTCATCGATTTCAAAAACGGCTAAACCTGTACCGCCTGTTTCAATAAAGGTAAATTTGTCACCGACATCACCATCCGTCACGACTACAGTATCAACGGCCGTACCGTCAACCACGTCTTCGGCCACAGAAAAAATCTGATCATCCGCTACGGGAGGTTGATCCGCTGAAATCTCGAGCGTCATTTCATAAAAACAGAATGGCGCACCATTAGTGGTGTCGCCTATGGTCAATACCCAATCACCCAAGGGGTCTTCGCCAACAAAGGCGGATAAACTTTCTTCAGGTCGGAAGGTACCCGTTATAGGCGCTGTTCCCCCAATCTGTGTAGCCGCATCATCATCAAAGGTAATGGGCACAACCCCGTTATAAGCTGTATTGCTTGAAAAGGTAGATGGATTACCGCTACCTGCATTCCCAAGAATACTTTCAATCAGAGCAATTTGGGTCCCGTTTGGACTCCTCAGCATCATATACATTTCACGATTAAATACATTACTACCTGTGTAGTTCCCACAGCTAACATCGGTTTTCTCAATTTCGACTGAGAGTATCACGCTAGAAACACGAGCCCCCGCCGCAAAATCACCGCCTGAAAACGTCACCGTCCGCGTAATCTCTTTGCGATCCGCAAGACCATCAGTACTGTTGGTCTTAGAAACAGTTGAAGCTTGCACAAATACGGCCGTTGCGCCAAGCATTACAACAAAAACAAACAAACAGATAAAGAATATGATGCCAATGCGTTTAGCTTGTTTAATAGAGTTATCTTGTTTGTTAATCAATCGGTTATCCATGTGAGATCCTTCAATCCGTGTCAATACTGCATTGATGAAAAGGGTGGTTTTGTAAACAAGAGAAAGGGTTTAGAAAAAGAATCGGTTCAAACACTTTCATTTACTAGAAGAACGGAAAGTTTTTGCTGAAATTTTGGTCACGGGACGTCTTACCGTTCATCAACTACTGAAACAAAGGAATAAGTCATATTCCTAGTACAGCGCGGCGTAAGCAAATGGTCAATTCGATAGTATTGCGCTGTACTTTTAACAGTTTGGCGATAGGCTAAATTTATGGTGTAGGTATTTACGCCAAACTGTACTAGCCCTTTTAATTTTAGGAAGGGGGATGTTGGAACTCTATAACGCAATCGTCATAGTGAAATGGTCCTGAAAATGTAAAAAAAGCGTGAACGCCACACTTTTTGCGAACGCTATTTCACTGTGTTATGCTCTTTTTCCAGCCGCTCTTGATCAATACGTTTTAGAATATTTGTTGAAAATTATGTAGGAAAGAGGACTTTATGGCCGCACCCTCAATCGCTGAGCAAATTGAAATTTTTGAACAATTAGTAAATGATCCAGCTCTCTTTGAAAGATTTCGACAAGACCCAGTCTCAGCTCTAGCCGTCTTTAATCTTGATGAAGCCTTTATTCGCTTACTCCATCAACGTTTCACAACCATTGAGGATGTAAAAAAACAATTGACGCGCCTTTCTGGCACGCTGTCGACATTAAAACCATCCCCCCCCTCTTTGGAAGAGGAGGAAGAAGAGATGGAAGAGCTCGCCCCTGAAGAAGCTAGCTCAAAACGGCGCATTGTGAATACCGGATTTGTTCCAGATGACGCTCCCGAAACCGAGATTGAAGGAAACCGTACCCTTGGCATCAATAAACTCTATCATTTTTGGTTTGACATTGCGGACAAACCGTCGCCCAAATCTATCGAACGGACCCCTACAAGCCTGCCCACGAATCTACCTGGCGATGCCGAGTTAGATGTTGTTCTTTTTGAGTTCCCATCTCAGGCAAAAATGATCGTTGGCAATCCTCACGGCAAAATTAAGCTTAAAGGCAACTTCTCTGAAGTTATCAAACCGGCCGATGCCCCTAGAAAGCTATTGGAAAACATTAAGCTGCGTCTGCAAAGGCTATTTTTCACTATCAAAACGCCTGAGCAGCCAGGCAAGTATCAGCTCCGCAACAATATCTATTTTCAGGGTACGCTCCTTCAATCCCGCCTGATTACGATTCAGGTCACCGACAATGAACGCCATCGACACGCGGCATTAACTTCGGAGGTCGACTACACGCTTTCACAAATTTTTGCGCCTCGTCAGCTTGCTCAAATGGGTCAGAATCATCTCAGCATTTTGCTAAATGATGACGGAGATGGCACGCATGGTTTACGCCTTTTTGGACAAAACGATTTTGTAGGGAATGCAACGTTAGGGGATGATGCCGTCAAAGCATTAATTGAAACGAGTCGTCAAGAGTTGCGACTATCAGCCTGGGGAAATAAAAAGCCTTATCAAAGCGGTAATAAATATCTCTACAGTGGCACGCCCAACCCAGATCGCTTGAAAATCGATCTGATTCGAATGGCGTTACGCGGGTATGAATTTTACGACACCGTGATTACCAATTTTGCGGGAGACGTACAAACCTCCTACCAGCTGGCTGATATGATGCGGCAACCGGGTCAGGTACAAATCTCAGCCAAAGAAACTGTGCAAATGGTTTTACCAGCCGCTATGATTTACGATCATCCACTTGACAATGGAATTACTGATGCAAGGCGCTTTTCGGTCTGTCCTGAGTTTATAAGCAGCCTCAATGAGACGAAACCCTTAGAAGAAACACGCTGTTTTCAAGGAGATTGCCCCTCTTATGGGGAAGACACGATTGTTTGCCCTAGCGGCTTCTGGGGATTTCGCCATTTCATCGGTTTACCCGTATCAGTCAAGGCAGCCCCAGATGCACCTTTAACGATTCCAAACCCTTCCGCGCCCAAAATGTCTGTTAGTGTCTCTACAGACCCCCAATTTAAGCGGCGAGAGAAGCATGAAGAGGTCATTTCAAATTTGGGTTTGATGGGCGGTTATGCTGATAGTCGCACTGAATCTCTAGATCTGCTCAAAAACAACTCGGCGCAGATGGTTTATTACTACTGTCACGGGGGATTGAGTAACGGCCGTCCCTACATCAAAGTCGGGCCCAACAACGACGGTGAGCGATTGACCCCAGCTAATTTGCGAACGAAACGAATCCTATTTGATGAGATTCAACCTCTAGTCTTCATCAACGGCTGCCACACCACGGCCCTCACTCCTGATAATGGGTTTGATATGGTGACAGCCTTTATCCAAACCGCCCAGGCCGCAGGGGTCATTGGCACCGAGATTACCATTTTTGAATCCATTGCTGTTGCTTTTTCGGAAGAATTTTTCAAACGCTTTTTAGTGATGCAACAAACGGTGGGGGAAGCGGTTCGAGGGTCAAGATTGCACATGCTAAAAAACGGCAATCCGTTAGGTCTGGTCTATGTTCCTTATGCGCTTCCTGGATTAAGGCTAACAAAAGAGTAGCACGCAAAAAGATCCCTAAGCGTAATCACATCGATTGAGCTTACGTGCCCTCAACATTAATTCATAATTAGGGGTTAGATTGCTTAGGGGTGTTGACGAATTGGCTTAGGTTACCACTTCCTGAGCCGTCGATATTCGTTGCCAAATGGCCTCAGCCATCCGCTTTACCACGGTTGGAATAGCCGATTGGGCAGAGGTCAGCACAAGCGGCACGCCCTGCGCCACCGCCCTCGATTGATTCACATCATAACCCACTTGGAATGAGACACGAGCATTTAACCCACGCTCGACGGCTGACTGTGGCAATTGGGCATCTGGTGTAATTTGGTTAAGAATGTGAGATTTACGTTTGACATTGATGCCCGATTTGCGCAATAAGCGGTTAACTTGAGATGCGGTTTGAATGGAAATGACTTCAGGAGAAATAACATGCAGCGCCATATCCGCTTCCTGCATTGCCACTTCAAAAGCAGGTGAGAAGAAGGCAGGCGCATCAATAATCGTGAAAGTTGTTTGTTCGCGTGCAATATTAATGATTGAGGAAACTGTTTCGCCGGTAAGGGTTAACGGCCGTACTGGCAAGGTAGGCGCTGGCAATACGCGCAAGCCTGATGGATGTAAGATCAGATTCTCTTTTAGGGTCTCCCATTCAAAAGAGCCATCTGCTGGCAAATCAGCCCACGAGTTGCGAGATTGCAAACGCATATGAGCTAAAGATTGCCCCGTAGATGGAGTCAAATCCATTAGTAACACTTCTTGCTGACTAATGCGACGTAACGCAGCGGCTGTATTAACAGCCAAAGTCGTTTTACCAACACCGCCTCGGAAGCCAAAAAATGTGATAACAAAATTATTCTTACTCGCTTGCGATCCATTATTGCTATTTGTTAACAGCGCATCAACCCGTTCTATCAGTTCTTGGGAAGTAACGGGCTTGCTCAAATAATCATTAGCGCCACTTTTTAAAGCGGTTGCTTTGTCAATTTCTTGGGATCGTGCAGTGAGGACTAAAATCGGTAAATTTCCGATCGTTTTATCTTTGCGAATTTCGCGCGCCAAATCATGACCACTCATGTTTGGCATCATCACATCTAAAACAAGCAGATCTGGACGGTCTTGTTTAAGCTGCTCAAGACCATCTATCGGATTGTTGACTAATGTTATTGTGTGGCCACCGCGCTCGAGCATCATGCCGACCATGCGCAGCAGTTGTTCATCATCATCAATTACAAAAATTCTTGCCATTACCCCGCCTCCGTAGCTAAAAAAATAGCGGCGGATTGTTGAGAACACGTTACATTGGTATGTTCTCTTCTATTTATACATAATTTTATTTTGTTTGAGCAACTTATTTTTTGTTTAAATCTAGCCCAAAAATACCAATACTGTCTTTAAGTACTAAAATTAAATCTCCGCTGTATGAAATGTCAGGGTAGAGTGATGCGGATGCTTTAGCAGAAAAAATAGGCTGATAGTTTCCCATTGATTTGACAAGCATATCACGGGGATCCATCTTACCTTCATGAACAATCTCGCCTTTGATTTCAAATGAAGGCACTGTCAGAAAAACTGTTACTGGGCGACCTCGAGTAAATATGGAACGGCCGTGTTGGGTACCTAAAGAAATCCCTTCACGTCGATCTTGTAACACAATAAAGTTGATATTTTCCTTGCGAAAGGCGGCAACCTGGTAACTTGCAATTAAATCCCCCGGCTGATTAATTCGTGAAACATATGCTTCTTGAATTTCGAGATATTTCGAATTAGGGTTTCCTAACTCTGCATGAATCCCGCCAGCGCCAACAGTAGTACGTCCTGTTACACGGTACGAATCTGTGAAAATATCTAAATTGACAAGGTTCCTTGTTCCAAATCCGGACGCCATTATTTGCTACTCCTTGTTATGCAAATGGAAAAAGATTCAGAAAAAGAATCGTCTTGAACACTTCCATTAGCTGAGGGAACGGAATCACTGCAGATGCATTTTCAATATCGTTTTTTCCGTTCACCTAGAAAACAAATCTCTCGGCATTTTGCAAATCAAAAAATTTTAAGATGATTTTTCTATTCGCTAGGTAAACAGTTAGCACTTGCCGACTTCAAATGATGCAATAGCTTGCCGTTTACCTGATGCTTCTAAATTAGTAGAAACATGAAGCTACTTAACCAAAAGTCATAATAGCTTATTAAAAATATGAACTTTTCCATAGTTGCCTAAGTCACGAGTGACCTAGTACTCTGTTCCTATTCTGCAAAGCTTTTATAAATTTAACTGTTAAATGGTTGACTTTTGTGATAAATCACAATCAAAACCTATGAATTTTCACGATTTTTTTTACAAAACTAGTAAAAAGTGACAGCTGCCAATCAAAACGACATCAACTTCATTGTTATGATGTTGTGATATTTTATTTATTGAAATAAATTTTTAGCAATCTACGTCAAGTACCGGTGAATGAAAGGGTTCCAGCGTTTATTCTT
>JBCCFD010000174.1:0-14402 GCA_039029915.1 Chloroflexota bacterium | reverse complement strand
CATTTGAAACTCTCGTACCCAAAAACTAAGTCTGAATCAAATACAAATGGCTTGAGGCAAATTGTATCGGTATCGACCCAAAAATTGCCGTTTTTGTAAAGCATCGACCAGCGAAACCAGTCGGAAAAGGCGGCCCAACTTCCCTTATGGGCTGAAAACAGATACTTTTCGGGAATAATTTCATTCCCATCTTTCACAACTGCCTTTTCGGGAACATTTCTGACATCACCGTAGGTGTATAAATGAAACTCATGTCCATTGGCAATAAACGAAGCAACGCAGAGCTGTTCTAACAGCGACAGTTCGTTGCCTATCCACAAAGATTGAATAATTGGTTTTGGTCTTTCCATAAAGCAAAAAGGTCAGAATTGAAGATTTTATTCAACCCTGACCTTTATATTTTAAATTTTTATCAAAAATTATTCGAATTGACCAAAATCAGTCATGAACGCTCTGGTTCCATGCTGTTCAGAAATTTGGAATCGCTGAGGCAGCCCATAGGTTGTGTCTAGCCAAAAATCAACAAGGTATTCATTTTTAGCTTGGGGAATAAACCCACTTAAAGCTTCAGCTGAAGCGATACCTTGAAGATGATAGGCAGAACGGCCGTGTATATCTTCAATTTGAGCACTATTTTCAAACTTTGCGCCCTCCTCAAGAAGGTACCCCAGCCCTTTTTCCGACCCAAGCCAGTGTGTCAGATTAATAGGCACTGACACCCAGGGTAAGTTCATAAAGCGATGGGTTATAGGATTCATGACTTGTAGGGTGTCATCGAGGAATTTAACCGTCGTCACAAACTCACGACTGCCCAACTTTAAGACAATATTGGTCTCAACGTGGTTTTTCGCATGAACAACACCATTAAATTGATCCAAAATAAGCTGGTAGTTCCGGAAATTGATCCATTTAAACGGTTTTCCAGCAAACGTGGTGTGAAATGTGGTTGAATTCACTTTGGTAATATTGCTGGCGGCTACGGTTCTCAGCGTATCAAGGCTATGAAGCTGCGCAAACGAATTTGTAGTTAACGAACCAACAGCACTTTTTGGCAAGACTTGTGAAAGTGCCACCATCCCGCTGGTTGCAAAAAGCATTTTCATTAGCTCACGTCTATTGATAGCGGCTGGCTGTTGATTGGCTTGTAGGGTGATTGCTGTAGACATTTTTAAACTCTCCGTTTGATTCTCTATTTTTCGTTTAAATTTGATTTGAGGTAGGGACATAGCGCGCTATGTCCCTGCGGGCAGTTTCTTTTGAATAATTTTGCTCGGTGGTTAAATTTGATTTAATTGACAAAGTCGTTGTAAGAATAATAAAGAAGGTGATAAGTATGAGCCAGCTCAGATAATTGAGTGGCGCAAACACGGCCGTTAAGCTCGCATTCACAAACAGCCTACCCAGCCCTTGATTGAGAACGGCCGTTAATCCCATAGCTAGCGGCGCTGAGACCAACCAGCTCAACAACCCAAGCAATAAAGTTTCATTGAGAAACAGTCCGCGCACTTTTGCAGAGGATGCCCCAACCGCCTTTAAGCTGTTAATCTCATGGCGGCGTTCAAACAGTGTCAGCCGAATGAGCGTGGTCACACCAATGAGACCAATGATACCAAACAGGGCAGCCATCAAAATCGTGACCTGAATCGCCACCTGAAAGATATTTCTAATCGAAAGGCGCAGTTCCCCCACTAGGTCCAAATGATCCGGTGAAAGCTGATATGTTTTAAGCAGATTTTCTAAGGCGAGGGCTGTTTCGACTTGAAATGCGGAGTCCGGTCGGGTGGTGAGTATGATGAAATGTGTTGCTTTGCCCAGCTGACCAACGGTGTCTTCAAGATAACGGCCGTTTACGAACGCCATTGGCTCTTGAAATGCACCCGTACCGCCAATGACTTGACCCGACACAATCCCCACAATTTCAAATTCAGCCTTAGCCTCATTTTCAATCGCTAAGTGAAGCGTGTCTCCTACGGCCAGATCAGGCTCTGACCGCAAATAATCCGCATTGAGGACAATTTGGTGACTGTCTAAAAGGGTAAGCCATCTGCCTTCAATCAATGTAGGCACTATCGTTTCAGTATCAGGGGATACACCAACCATCAACAACTCTTCAACTTTGGCATCGGTTGGCACTTGATGAATTCGTTTGGCTTCCTGAAACAGTCGGGGCTCGACTGATTCAATTCCCGAAATTGTACTGAGTTCATTTCGCACCAGAGCAGACCCAATAGGCTCTGAAAACGATAGTCGAATATCTTCCTGCCAATAACCGGTCACTTTTACAACTTCCTGATTTAAGGACAAGCGCACGTTGAGAATGGTGACGAAAATAGCCCCTGCCACCATTAAGGGCAACAACATGAACACCGTACGACGGCGATGGCGCAATAGGTTACGGCAACTGTACAAAAATGAAGGGGGAAGATGCGGCAACGTTGATAAACGGCGGGCCAGCCAGCCCACTGGTCGAGTTTCCTGCACATCGTTCGCATTAAGGCTTTTAATAGCAGCTTGGGAAGCGGCCGTTTTTACCGGCAAATAAGTCGCCATAAGCGGCAATAAAAGCCCCACCAGTAGCTCAAGCCCCAAAACATATATCGGTGTTTGAATTGTGTCGATATTCACGTTGAGCTGTGCGGCAACGGCCGTTGCAAAAGGAATCGAAACCAGCATTTCTAGCGGCACGGCAATCAAAAGCCCCACCCCACCGAGCAGTAATGACTTCATTAGATAAATTTTCAGAATATAGTGATTTGAAAACCCAATCGCTTTTAATTGCCCAACTTCGCTCATTTTTTGAGCCATCAAACCAGACATCGTCGTGTTTACCAAGAAGATGGTGAGCAAAATGGCGAGCGAACCAAGCGCGTTAAAGAGATAGCCTACCGGCTCAATGAAATCAACGATCAACGGTTCAGACGGTCGGGCTTTTAAACTATAAAATGAATGGTCATGCTGTGCCAAAACGGACGCTATCGATGCTTCAGCTTGCGCAAGATTAGCGTCGGGAGCAACCTTAATCAGAATCTGATTGTAGCCAGTCATCCCCCCGATCTCGAGCATTGTTTCAATGGTGGTGTATCCCATAATACGACGAGAAAAGCGGCTTGATTCATAAATAGGTGCATAAACAAAGCCAGCCACTATCGCTTCGTGTACGGCTAATGTATTGTCAATTTGGACGGTATCAAAAGGCTGAACGGCCGTTAAATCAGAGGCCGACCGCTCCAGCAATATCTCACCAGTCTGCACAGGAGGTTTTGTCCCATCTTCGTAAATAATCTTTTCAAACTGCAAATTATCAAAATCAGACCTTGCAAATAAGATCACGGGCCGCCACAGTTCGTCTCCAAACTGCATGCGAATATCACGATTTTCAACAAACGCTTCAGCTTCTACAATCTCAGGCAGTGCCGCAATCTCATTAATGATGGAAAGATCAAGGAATCCAGAAGTGGAGATGATATGAGAGGGTGGATTGGCCGCTTCAAACTGCTGATTGAGGTTGTTGATTAGCACAAAGTCAACGCGCGAGATTAGCCCAACAATAAAAATCGTGATGATGAAGGCGACGAGGGAAACGGCCGTTTGGCGACGCTCAAGCCATAGCTCACGAAAAATGAGGGGAATTTGGAGTGAGCGAAATTTCATACCGAGAACTACGCCGGCACCTTGCCATCAACCAGCTGAATCTGAGTTTCGGCCTTTTTGGCAAACTCAGGATCATGGGTGATTAATAGAATGGTCTGGTTATTTTCAGTTAGGTTTTCGAGGAGGGAAAAAACAGTTTCGGCCGTTTCGGTGTCTAGGTTGCCAGTTGGCTCATCTGCCAAAATAAGTTGGGGATCGTTGGC
Source organism: Chloroflexota bacterium (assembly GCA_039029915.1). Taxonomy (GTDB): domain Bacteria; phylum Chloroflexota; class Anaerolineae; order Promineifilales; family Promineifilaceae; genus QQUD01. Next base: position 10,548 of record JBCCFD010000174.1, on the reverse strand, counting down.
AAGGGCGCGAGCAATAGCTACGCGCTGTTGCTCACCTCCAGAAAGCTCGGCAGGAAAGTGGTTTGCGCGATCTTGAAGGGAAACGGCCGTTAGCAACGCCAACCCTTTTTGGCGTCTTTGTTGCCAAGGCAATTTCTCACCAAGCTCCATTGGCAGCATCACATTTTCTAATGCTGTCAAAGAGGGTAAAAGCTGGAAGGATTGAAACACAATACCCACATTCTGCGCTCGCCACGTCGCTAAGTCATCCTCGTTCAATTCGTTGAGCGTGACCCCGTTAATTTCTATCTGACCAGAGGTTGGGCGATCAAGCCCTGAAATGAGATTGAGCAATGTTGTTTTCCCACTGCCTGATTTCCCCGTAATAGCTACAAACCGCCCATTTTGAATATTGAGGCTGACCTGATGAACGGCCGTTACCGCTTTTGAAGCCGCCTGATATTGTTTCGTCACGTTTGATAAAGAAATCATAAATTTAGAACGTAAACCTCATCATTATATTCGATATACGATTTCCTACTTAATAGAATGGCTTTATCCAAACAAGTAGAAATCGTATATCTTGACAGCCCTTGAAAAGTGACCATTACTTTTAGACTAATTCCTCTGAATTAACGGCAAATAAATTGAATTAGCACTGTTTTCAACCAAGACAGGCTGATCGTTTCCAAAGCCATCTCCATCTTCATCAACAACCAGTTCCATGCTGCCTCCACTCCAGTTGCCAAAATCTAGGTAAGCGGCTTCTCCATCAAGGATTATTTCTTCGTTGGCAAAGGTCGCAGTTGAGCCATCAGAGTTTACTTGCTCAATACTAATCGAGTAAGTCACATTATTTCCATCATTGTCTTGAAAGAATAAGAACCCTGTGTCTGGGTCGACTTGGGCGGTCAGGCTGCTGCCGCTGCTTAACTCTTCGGCAGTGATGGTAACAAGCAGGCTAGGTTGATTGGCCGTTGTGCCCCGCACGGCAAGCGACAGTTCGGGCAATGTACCGTCGCTATCGTCCGGATCAATCGTGATTGTTTCAGCATCTGGGCTGATGTTCAAGGTTAAATTACCAGTTGTGGCACCCGTTGGGGATGGGTCGATAGCAACCACATGACCTAAATTAGTAATCATCGTCAACGTGTGGCCTGAGGCGGATTGTCCACCTCGGCTAGATGTTGAGGTGTCTTCATACATGGTGAACTGTAAATCTTCAGTCACCGGTTCACCCATACCGCAAAGTTGGTTGCTATTGCGATTATTGTCTGAGGCGGATAAACCGTCCGACCCGCGCATACATTCAATAGGTCCGCTGTTGGGCACATTGCTAGTGGCGTTACATTTGCCTTCCCCATCCGGTGAGTTGTCAAAATCTACTCCGCCCACAATGGAGAAGCAGTTATCAGTCGTGAAGGCTAGCGGTTCACCTGTGGCAAACAGGCTCAAAGCGCTCATTTCAGGACGACTTGATGAGGATGCTCCCACAAACTTCAAACCGGTCGGTTGGTGTCCCGATAAGGCTCGCAGGTCGATCAAGCTTGTAGCATCGATACCACTTAAATCGACAAGTTCATCTGTAACAGGGATTTCGGTCTGATAGGCCCATGAATTGGTCGTCAAATTGAAAGAGACCACTCGACTATCGTCCTGAGGATAGTTAGCATCATAGACATAAACATCGTATTGATTTACGGCCGTTTCAATCACCCGATAGGGGAATAAAGAATGGCTATTCCCGCCAGTTTGGGCATACAGAAGCATCAGGTATGGATCGCCACCTGAGCCAAGGGCAATTTGAGTGCGCAGTTCAGTGATGACCTCAGCCGCAGTCTTGCTTCGCAACCAGCCATCCGAACCAACAACAGGTTCTGTCCCCTGTTGAGAGGTATAACGACCGATGTGATCTCTGATCGGTATATCGTTTACGATCGCCGTCACATCCTCATTGCTTCCGCCCAAAATGTCTGAAGGCAGCTCAACATCAGCAAAAAACCGCATTGTTGTTACGACCATGCCATACGCCTGACCGTAAGTTTTGTCATTTTGATCGGCCAATATCAGATGCACGTGAGTATCCAAAATGCAGGATGTGGCGTCTTGACTCAGAGTGCCGACTTTGCAGACTGAAGCCGCACCAAACATCTCAATCAAAACCGTTGAACTTGGCGTTGTGTCTTCAGCTTTTGTGGTGCCATAATTTTCAAAAGCATAGCCATGCGTGCTAGGACGGAACCCAGAATCAATATCTGGCCCTAAGCTAACCAGGATGTTAACTGTCGCAGTATCGGTTAATGTGCCATCACTCACGGTATATGTGAAGGAATCTGCACCGGAAAAATCCAGGTCAGGATCGTAAAGAATTTCATTTGACTCAATAATGGCTTCACCGAAGCTCGCCAAGCCAACCGCATCAATGGTTAAATTGCCTGTGTCGACGTCCGTATCATTGGCGAGTACATCAATTGAGATGGATGTATTCACATCAGTCTCTGCATTATCTTCAACGGCAACAGGTGGGTCATTCACTGCACCTACTTCAATTTGAACGGTGGCGGTAATTTGTGGTGCCCCCATCGAGCCATCGGTGAGATTGTAAACAAATGAATCGAATCCGGAGAAATCATTCGTTGGAGTATACAAGAAATCCCCTTCTGGATTGAGGGTTAATGAACCGTTCGTGACGTCGGTGACAACAGTGGCCGTGAGCACGTCTCCATCAACATCATTATCAGCACCTAGACCGGTGTCATCGGTAATCACATTTCCGATAAGCTGTTCGTCTTCGTTGGTGAAGTAACCATTATCGGTGGCGGTAGGCAGGTCGTTAACGGCCGTTACATCAATGGAAACGGTCGCTAAATTAGATGTTTCCCCGTTGATGGTGGCAGTTGACGTAATCCAGTCGGTACCCGACTCAAAATTAACCATCGAAATATCATTGCTGTTAGTGGTTGAATCAGACAACGTTGTGCCAGTGCCATCATCCATCTTGTAATAGGCAACCAAACCCGTTTCAGAACCCGTTAGCGATTGGTTCATATTATCTTGAATTTCTGTTTGAGTCCTGGCCACGTTCCAAATACGAACCTCGTCCAGTCCGCCTTCATAAAAATTACAGTTACAATTTTGACCCTGACGGCTAATGTAAAGAGAACCTGAATTGTTGGTAATTTGGGTATTGGCTGAGGTCCCTGACTCAACGCCGTTGATATAAAACGTCGTCCCCCCACTATCAACTGTGACAGCCACATGCTGCCAAACGCCTTCAGTAATGGTCCCGGTTGAGAATATGGAGTTTCCACAACCTCCATTAATCCATAGAGCAAGTTGGTTTGTACTAACAGCGCCACATTCAGGTCGAGTAATAGCAAGCGCATAGCCATACCCACCCTTCATCACAATGGTGCGCCACGGATTGGAATCTAACACAGGGTTTACCCACGCTTCAATCGTTAATTCTGAGAGAGTCAGGCTAGCGTCGTTTGCTGCAGTGCCATATTCATTGTATACGTCATTTGAAAGGTCAACGGCCGTTCCAGCTCCCCCATCCTCAATTGAGTAAGTAAAGGTCAAATTCCCGTTGTAATCTAGCGGCGGCGTGTAGGCAAATGAACCATCATCACTCAAGGTAAATGTACCCGTAATTGGCGGAGAATCGACCGAAGCTGTTAATGGTGCATCCCCACTATCAACACCGTTCCCTGTATCATCAATAACAACATTACCGGTCAGTTCAGTTTCCTCAGCCGTGGAGTAGCTGTTATCCGTTGCAACAGGTGTCGCAAAAGCAAAAACTGAAAAACCATTTTGTAAGATGAAAATAGATAGGGCGAGAAAAAATGCGGCAACGGCAACGATTGAGCTTCCAATAAAAAGGCGCTTTAGCATGAGGGGATTTCCTTAAAAATAAATTGTCACTAGACTCAATTGAGTAACTCCCAATCTCTTAGGGGTGGTCGCTTGGCTGGGAATAAGTGATACCTTCTAACCCTATAGGGTAAAGAAGGAAACAAAATTTAAAATGGGCAATTGGTTATGTGTTCCGAGGTTTCAAAATTGAAAAACTTGTTAGATAAAAGCTCGGAACCTCTAGGAAACGAAGTTTGTAGCCGTCTTTTTTCAAAACGGGAACTTCGTTTCACTTAGGTACTGCGAACCGTTCAGGCAAATATAGAAATCACGGCTTGCTTTTCTTATTACAACTCCATACCATTATGCGTCCGTCACTATTCAACATTTTTTCTGTTCACCTAGGTGTTTCATGCAGCGACAGTTCTATCTTGAAGATATTCCTTTAGATGACGCCAAATCGGCCTTAGCATCCGCCCTGCAGGCGATTGGACTGTGGCAACCGCTGGGCACGGAACAAATCGCCGTTTCAGAAGCCAACGACCGTATCACAGCCACCCCCATCTGGGCCAAACTCTCATCACCACACTACCACGCCAGCGCCATGGATGGCTTTGCGGTTCGGGCTAACGATACGCATACCGCCACCGAAACCAACCCGCTTTCCCTTACTTTGATTGAGGACAAGCTAGAAGTGCCGGCTGACGTAACTTCACCAGCAGTCGCGGTGAACACAGGGCATCCCCTGCCAGCCTGGGCTAATGCTGTCGTGATGATTGAACATCCGCAAGCAGCTGAATATGAAAACGGCCGTTCTGCTATCGAAATTCGCGCCTCGATCCCACCTTGGCATCATGTCCGCCCGATGGGTGAGGATATGGTGGCCACTGAGCTAGTCTTGCCAGCCAATCACAAGCTTCGTCCTGTTGATTTAGGCGCTATTGCCGGATCGGGACATGCAGTTGTTGAAGTGTATCGTCAGCCAAGAGTCGCGGTCATACCAACTGGGAGCGAGCTAATTGCGGCGGAAACGGCCGTTTCTGCTCCCCCTACGCCCGGCCAAATCATCGAATACAACAGCATCGTGCTCGCCTCTCAGGTTGAGAACTGGGGCGGTATTCCCACCCGCTGGCCCATTGTGCCCGACAGGTTCGACGATATTCAGCAGGCCGTTAAAGCCGCCAGCCAAGAACATGATCTCATTTTGCTCAACGCTGGCTCATCAGCTGGCAGCGAAGATTACACCGCTCACGTAGTGCAATCGCTCGGCACGTTGCTGGTGCACGGCGTCGCCGTCCGTCCTGGACATCCGGTTATTTTGGGATTGATAGATAAAGAAGAGAGAAGAGAGAAGAGAGAAGAGCGTGAAGGTGAGGGAGCGAAGAGCGAGGAAAATCACACACCCGATCCCCAATCCCCAACCCCCAATCTCCAACCCCAAGTCCCCATCATCGGCGTTCCAGGCTATCCTGTCAGCGCTGCTCTAACGGGTGAAATTTTTGTCGAACCCTTGTTGGCAATGTGGCAAGGACAGCCCGCTTTGGCACCACCTACGATTGAAGCAACTTTAACCCGAAAAGTTGCCTCCCATACCGGGGATGATGATTTTGTGCGGGTGGCTGTCGGCAAGGTCAGTGACAAGGTAATGGTTACACCAATTAGCCGTGGGGCAGGTGTTATTACCTCTTTAGTGCGGGCAGATGGCTTGGTGCGCATTCCCCGTTTTAGTGAAGGGGAAGATGCAGGTAATCAGGTCACAGTTCACCTTTACCGCTCCCCGTCTGACATTGATAAGACGATTTTGATGATTGGCAGTCATGATTTGACACTCGACATTCTGGCTCAGTTTTTAGCTCAGAACGGGGTGCGATTGAGTTCAGCTAATGTGGGTAGTTTGGGTGGCTTGGTGGCATTACGCCGCGGTGAATGCCATCTGGCGGGGTCCCATCTTTTGAACCCTGAGAACGGTGAGTACAACGTCTCTTACATTCAACAATATTTGCCGAATCAAACTGTTAATCTAGTTCGGTTTGTAAACCGAGACCAAGGCTGGATTGTGCCAAAGGGAAATCCCAAGCGGCTTAAAAGTTGGGAAGATATTGGTCGAGAGGGCATTCGTTATGTCAACAGGCAGCGCGGAGCAGGCACGCGGGTTCTGCTCGACTATGAATTAAACCAACGTCACGTTAAAGCAAACGATATTGTGGGGTACGATCGAGAAGAATATACCCACTTAGCAGTAGCAGCAGCCATTGCCTCGGGCACGGCCGATTTTGGGCTTGGGGTTCACGCGGCGGCCCAAGCGCTTGATTTAGATTTTGTCCCTCTGGCTCAGGAGCAGTATGAACTGCTTATTCCTGATAAGCATATGGGAACCTCACTCCTGCAAACGCTTTTAGAAACGATCAATGAGCCTGATTTTCAAACGGCCGTTTCCCAGCTACCGGGTTACGATATTTCCCAAATGGGTTCAGTGCGCACCATAAGTCCCACTTAAGTAAGTCTGTCAGGTTTGGGTGCTGTAATTTTCTTCACATCATAGAAATTGTGATCGATCTGATCAAAAGCAAGGATACCAATATGACTTTATCTTTTATTGCTGATTTGCATAATCATACCACCGCGTCAGATGGTGAATATGCACCAACTGAACTGATTCAAGAAGCCAAGGCCCTCGGATTAACGGCCGTTGGCGTCACCGACCACGACACGTTGAATGGGCTCGACGAAGCCCTAGCCGCTGGCAAAGAAGTCGGCATCCAGGTCATCCCCGGTGTAGAAGTTTCGCTCCGTTTTCGCCGTGACTACTTTGTCGGCACCCTCCACTACCTGCTCTACATCCCCTATGCCCTATTAAACGACGCTGATTATCGTGAAATGGCTCAAGGCATCTTCAGCCAAGGGCGAGGCGGCGGTTTGGTTCGCGCCCGTGTGGATGCAATTAATGAAGAGTTTGGCCCAAATGGAAACGCCCCTTTGCTCAAACAAGACCTTACCGCTGAAGAGATTGAAGCGTTGGCACCTAACGTATCGCGGCGGCACTTTGCGAAAGCATTAGGCGAAAATCACGCCCTAGATAAAGAGCAAATCAATATGCTGATTGGGAACGACAGTAAATCTTATGTGCCATCAGGCATTGACCCCGCTCAGTTAACGCCGCTGCTTCACAAATACCCCCAACTCGTGCGCGTCTTTGCGCACCCAGCAGCAGGCTCTTTCCCGGGCAAAAGCTTGTACAATGAAGTTTTGCCCTCTATTGATATTGTCGAAATCTTGATGCCAGAATTTTTGGATAATGATTTGCTGGGGCTAGATGGCCTTGAGGTTGAATATCCCGGACACGCCCCTGAACATCGTGAGTTAATGGGTCAATGGGCAGATGCCTACGGCCTGCTCAAAACGGGTGGTTCTGATTGCCACGACCGCGTTGACCGTCCGCTAGGCAAAGCTGGTGTTCAGCAAGATGTTTTAGACGCTCTGCTAGAACGGTTGAATACGGCCGTTCCTGTTTAAAAGCTAGAGGTTTGAGTTAGAGCTAGAGGGAGATTAGGTTGCAATGTTGCAAGTAACAAAGAATCTCGTCGAATATTGTCCTCTATCCTCTAGTTCTAGCTCCCTTCCTCTTCGTTGGGATAAATCCCGACGCTATTCCCCCATTAACTGCACAACCAGCTCCCTTTGCCGAGGCCGATTGTCAAAATCAAGGTAGATAATTTGCTGCCAAGTGCCGAGCGTTAAACGGCCGTTTGCAAACGGAATCGTAATCGATGGCCCCAACAGAGCCGCGCGCACGTGGCTGTGACCGTTTCCATCTCCCCAGCGGGCATTATGCGCATAATGCCGATTCGGGTTAGCCACCTCATCAAATAAACGCCGCATATCCGTCACACAACCCTCTTCAAACTCAATTGTCGTCACCCCGCTCGTGGCAGAGGGACAAAACACCGTAGCCAATCCGTTCATGAGAGGGGAGTCATTCAAAATGTTCGCCACTGCTTCACTGATGTTATGCGCATCAGCATCTCCCTGCGTTTTTAAGCGAATTTGATAGGTTTCTACAGTCATGGCGGCCTCATATTTCTCGCATCAGACCCTAAGGGTTTGATCAAATAACATATTGATATACTAAACGAAAATCCCTAAGGTCTAGCACCAAAACAGCAAATTTCACGAATTTTGAACCGCTGTGACGTTTTTCACAGCGATACGTTAGGGGTTGGACTATTATAAAAGTAGAACAAAAAGTTGTGTGAAATAAAACAGGTTTGCCAAAGTTTTTGTTCTCCTTAACGTAAATCACGCTAACCGCACCGGTTTTCAAACGTCATGTTGTGATTTACTTAAATATTCGCTTGTTGTCGGAGTAATTTTTACGAGCATTCGACTAGAGATTGCGAAGCACGATTGCTCACACAAAAAAGACAAAACAGATCAAATTTTTTATTGGAGCCGTTATTGAGTAGCGGTTTAGTTCAGGCTGTCTGCCTACTGGCTCTAACGGGAGGTTGTCATGATTTTAGCCATGCTTTTAGCACATTTAGTCGGGGATTATATTTTACAGTGGAACCAGCTGGCGGCTTGGAAAAGCAAGGAACTCACGGGAGTGACGGTTCACTGCATCATTGTTTTTATTGTCACGTGGCTCTTCGCTTTGCCGTTCCAGCCCGTTTGGTATTTAGTCACTTTTATTGGCATTATGCACTATCTCATTGATGCGGTGCAGTTTTTAACAAAACCAAAGCTCTCTCCACTGATGCGGTTTTCGCTTGACCAATTGGCCCACTTTATCGTCATCTTTGTGGCGCTTGGATTAGGCGGCTATTTAGATTTATCGTTCATTTCTAACTTTGTAAATGGATTGTTCCTGGATGATCGCATGATGCTCTATATTGTTGGATATGCGTTTTTGACGATGCCAGCCTGGGTGGTGATTAAGTTTGCCGCCTATGGGTTGGTCAACAATTCTCCCCCAGAGTTTGGGGACAACAATAAGTATTTGGGCATTTTAGAGCGCGTGTTGATGGTTACATTTGTGATTTTAGGCCAATTCTTACTGGTACCGCTCGTTGTGGCCCCACGGTTAGCAATGGAGTGGCAAACAGTCAATCAGAGCGAGAAAACGGCCGTTTATCTCGCAGAGTGGCTCGTCAGCATCGCCGTCGCCGTTGGGATAGGTGTCTTACTGAGTCTGATGTAAATTCACGGTAAGATATGTGAGTGAAACGATTGCTTTTTTACCCTTCACTCACGCACTTTTCACTGGGGTTAGGTGTTTGGAAGCAAAGTTTCAACTAAAATAAAGTTGACTTGCTTTCAAACCCGGAGGGAACGAAGTTTATAGCCGTTGTTTTAGGCTAAGGAGGAACTTCGTTTCACTTAAGGGAGAATAAAATGAATAGCAAGATACAATCAATACACCGACCATTGACGTCACGTCCTAAAAACGTCATGGAGAAACGCATGAACAAGGTAGCTTTTCTAAAAAACATTGCCCTATTCGCTGAACTATCTGAGCAGCAGCTAAATCGGATTGCTCAAGATACGATGACGCGTCGCTATAAGCAGGGTGAGGTCATTTTTCGGGAAGGCGATCCAGGTCAGGTGCTTTACATCATTCAGTCCGGGCAGATCCGGATTTTTGTCAACGGGATGGATGGCAGTGAAACGTCCGTTATCTTGTTTGGCCGTCCTGGTGAACTGTTTGGGGAGCTGTCTATTATTGATGGGCTACCGCGCTCAGCAACGGCCGTTGCGCTTGAGCCAACCGTTCTACTTATCTTAGGACGAGAATCGTTTCGTCGGCACATGCGGCAAATGCCTCAGCTCGCCATGAACTTTATGCAGGTGCTTAGCAAGCGCGTTCGCTACAACACCCAGCAAATTGATGGCTTTGCCTCGCTAACCATCACGCAACGGTTGGCCCGAAAACTTTTAGAGCTGGCCCATGATTACGGCCGTGTTGAAGAAACGGGGGTTTTCATAGACATGCATCTTACCCAAACAACCTTAGCTGGCATGCTGGGGGCCACTCGCGAGCGGGTCAATCGCTGCCTCAGTGACTTCCGAAAATCTGAGTGGATTACGACCAGTCAGGGCTACATTACGGTGCTTGATCCGGAAGCTTTGAGAACGGCCGTTTCGGGTTGATGGGTCGTTTGGGGTATTGGTATATTTCGGAACACTTAATCTATTGAGGGGAAAGGTTATGTTTGACAAAAGACAAAATCCATCTGTTCGTAAATTAGCTATTGGCTCTGTCCTTGGTATTGTTGTCACCACAATTATTATCGCTGTGTTCTTTTCTAGTAGCCAGTTGGTAATGACAACCATCATTCTAGCCGCATTTGGCGCGGGGCTTTGGTATCTTTACTCGGGGCACAAAATTACGCCTAGAGAAAATGCCAAAGAAAAAGCCGAGCAGTGGGAGCAGTTTCTCAAAGAGCAGTCTGATTCAGATTAGACACAATCCTAGAATCACATACAATTCCCGCAATGCGGAAATATTTATCAAACATATTGAAGCTCCTAGTCACGATGATTGCCCTGTGGCTTGTGCTTCGCGAAGTTGATCTTCAAGAAATCTGGCAAACAATCCTATCAGCAAACCTGTGGTGGGTCTTTGCCGGATTTATGCTTTTTAACGTAAGCATGGTGGTTCGGGCAATGCGCTGGTGGGTATTGCTTCGGGGGTTGGGGAATGCACCAAAGTTT
>JBCCFD010000173.1:0-14442 GCA_039029915.1 Chloroflexota bacterium | reverse complement strand
GTCTAGACGTGTTGTCTCCTTCCAAAGTTAATATGCTACACTGGCAGAGAAGGAGAAACTCATGAAACAAACCCACATTTCCCTACATTCAAAATACAAAATCGGTGAAGTTGACCCGCGCATCTTTGGTGGCTTTTTGGAGCATATGGGGCGAGCCGTATACGAAGGTGTCTACCAGCCAGAAAGTGCTCACGCTGACGCTCACGGCTACCGCACCGATGTGCTTAGAGCTCTGCGCCGTCTAAAAATGACCCCCATGCGCTATCCCGGTGGTAATTTCGCCTCTGGCTACCATTGGCAAGACGGCATTGGTCCCAAAGAAAATCGCCCCACAGTGCAAGAACTCGCCTGGCAAAGCGTTGAAACCAATCAATTTGGCACCGATGAATATCTTCACCTTTGCCGAACAATGGGCTGGGAGCCAATGATTACCGTGAATCTCGGTACGGGAACACCAGAAGAGGCTCGCAACTGGGTTGAATATTGTAATGGGTCCGCCCCAACCAAGTATGCCAATATGCGTCGCCAAAATGGGCATGAAGATCCATATGACGTCAAGCTCTGGTGCTTGGGGAATGAGATGGACGGCCCGTGGCAGTTAGGGCACGTGCCAGCCGACCAGTATGCTATTCGGGCTCAGCAAGCGGCCAAAATGATGCGCGATACAGACCCAGAAATCAAACTGGTGGCCTGTGGCTCCTGTTCAGTCGACCTACCAACCTACATGGATTGGGACCGCACAGTATTGGAATATTTGGGTGACTATACCGACTACATCAGTCTCCATCGGTATGTGGGCAATCCCAACGACGACACGGCCGATTTTCTGGCCATCACCAACGCTATCGACAAGCAGATTGAAGAGATGGATGCCGTTTGTCGCTTTGTGCAGGGGAAACATCGTTCCAAAAAGCGCGCCTATCTCTGTTTTGATGAGTGGAACGTGTGGTACAAGAATATGGAGATGAACGGCCGTAATCAAATTGCGCCCCACCTCATTGAGGAAGCTTACAATTTAGAAGATGCCCTCGTTGTGGCAGGCTTTTTTAACAGCTTCATTCGCCACGCTGATGTGCTTAAAATCGCTAATATTGCCCAAATTGTGAACATCATCGCCCCGATTTTGACGATTGGGGATGAAATGCTCATTCAAAGCATCTTTTATCCATTTGAAATGATGTCAAAGCGGCGCAGTGGCGTTTCGCTTCAGCTACAGATTGATGGCCCCAGCTATGAAAGCACCACCAACGGCACGGTCCATGATATTGATGCCAGCGCCATTTTAGATGGCCAGCAGCTTCATCTCTTTGCGACCAATCGGGACATGCAAGCGGAAGCGGAACTGGTCGTTTCTATAGCAGATATGCGCCTTGCCAGCTTAAAAGATGGCGAACTATTGACCGGGCCGGATGCTAAGGCAGCCAACTCGCTAGAAAATCCGTCGGTGGTGGTTTCAAGGTCTTTTGATAGCGTCATGTGCCAAGACGGCAAGGCTGTAATGACGTTACCCCCCCTTTCGTTTGCGGCGGTGACGTTGAATTGTGGTTAGCTTGAGGTTATGGCAACTTCCAAAGCACTCTGTTTCTAGCAATAAAAATCTACGGAACCTTACGAAAGATTCGTTTCAAGACGACCGATTCAAATTGAGAATCTAATGCCCCTCTGTGATAAATCAGCGCGCATTTTAAGCGTAGAAATGGCAAAACCAGTTATCGAAAATAGATGAAAAATTTAATTGTTCACGGGTGTTAGAATCAGCGATTGGAGCGCAGTGGCTACCGGCCCATCTTCATCCTGAATGACGGCTTGGGCCATGCCAATGCCGTGGGAGTGCCAGTGTGAAATCGCGGAAGAAGCCAGCCATTCTGCTGTTGTTTGTCGGTGAGCCAAAATCGTCAGGTCTGTGTTAACAAAGCCCATTTCTGAAAGGTTGGCATTGCGAGAAAACCCATTGCCACAGTCCGCCAGCGGACAAAGTCGCTGAAAAAAAGTGGGGGCTTCGTCCGCAAGAAGAGGCAATGTTTTCATCCACAGGGTGGTTGGGCCAATCGTGCTGTCTTCTCCTTCTGGGTAAGCTACTTCCGCAAAATGAGAAAACATCGGCTGGTCATGAAGCGATTCTTTGATGGGAAAACTGCTAAAGGTGAGATTTTTGAATGGCAGTTTTGGCACAACGGCCGTTTTCACCTCCCCAATCTCATTCTTCAAAATATGCATGCTGGTGGCGGTCGCGCAAACGCGCTCATTTTGATCAATGAGCGTGGCGGTCGCTGTGGCGGTGCGGCGACCATCTCGCGTGAGTTGGGTTTGGAGCGTAAAGCCTTGCATGGGTAACGGCCGTATAAAATCAACCGTCAACCGAACCAACATTCGCTCCATTCCCACCAGCTGCTCCACCGATCGAGCCAATAACCCAGTCACCGGCCCCGCATGACAATGTTCCGCTGACCAAGGGCCACGAGCGGGCGCATTCCCCATAAATAAACCATCTTGCAGTTGAAAGAAAGAACTTGGATATTCAGCCATCACACTCTCCATCTAAGTTACGCGCCTTCTTCTCAATGACCTGTCAGTTTTTCAGGGCCAATATGCTAAAAAGTAGATTGAAACCTGACAAGTCTCGCGGGCGTGTAACATTAGTAACTAAATTAAAAGCACGTAAGACTATCTAAACTGAATGATTTTGTCTATGCAATTTGCGGGTATGATAAGGGCTTGTTAAAAATTTTTTCTACTGGAGACATTGACTCCAAGCGTTCAAAAAAGAGGTTTGAAAATGAGTAACGGCACGCTTTATTATCGTTCAGCATTTACAACAGACCCAAACGGAGGGAATCCGGCTGGGGTTTGGGTGGGGGATGCTTTACCGCCAGCCGAAGAGATGCAGCGCATTGCTGCAGAAGTTGGCTATTCTGAAACTGCCTTTATTGCACCACAGGAAGGTGCGAATCGCACCATTCGCTACTTTAGCCCTGAAATCGAAGTGCCATTTTGTGGCCATGCTACTATCGCCACAGGCGTTGTGTTAGGCGAGCTGTCAGGGGATGATACCTATCTACTACAAACTCAAGCGGGTGAAGTACCGGTTGCCGTCCGTTCACAGGCGGGTGGTCGTGAATCAGCACTGACCTCTGTTGAGCCTAGCTATAAAGATGTATCGGCAGCGTTGATTGAAGAAGTTTTATCAGCACTCAATTGGGAACTTGCTGATTTGGACAACAAAATCCCTGTGGCGCTCGCCTTTGCGGGCGCGTGGCATATGGTGATTGCGGTCAAAACTTTGGAGCGGCTTAATCAGCTAGACTATGATTTTGAGACATTAAAAGCGACGATGAATCGTGAAGGGCTCACAACGATCCAGCTTATTTGGCGCGAAGATGACGATACTATTCACTCACGCAACCCATTCCCAGTTGGGGGTGTGGTTGAGGACCCGGCTACCGGGGCGGCTGCTGCCGCGCTGGGAGGCTATTTGCGGGAAGCAAAGCTTGTTGAAGCACCCAAAACGGTTCTCATCCGTCAAGGAGAGGCGATGGGGCGACCGAGCCGCTTAACGGTTGAAATTCCTGAAAGCGGCGGCATTGTGGTGCGCGGAACGGCCGTTGCGATCAGCCGCTAACCATAAATATTCACCATTGAATTTATAGACCCTACGGGTTTGACTGCCAGCGTAAACGGCCGTTTAATAAACCCTTTGGGGTCTTATTTTTGAATTATTGTGTAAAAAATATTTGACATTTAGTCAAATTTAATTTACCATTTGTCCGTATTGATTGACTTTGTGTTAAAATTTATAGTCACAACTACTGTTTCGTCAACGGCCACTTGATGGATAACAGCCGAGCAGAAGGTTGACGAAACCTCAAGTTCTGCTCATTGAGATTTCCATCATTGGAGACTTGACAGAACACTTGGACAAATTATGACATTTCAAGAAAAAAATATCATGGCCTCGCTATCGGTCTTTACCATTATTCTGCTGTTCTTTCTGCTGCGCTTATTTCAACTTAATCAGAATGGAAATTTTGCAGAACCAAAAATTTTTACGCTATGGGGTATTGTGATTGGGCTCGCCATCTTGGGCACAATTTCGTTGACAATCCTAACCCACATCATCTCCGCAGTGATTGAGATTATCCAAACTGGAAACGAGGACCATGAAATTGACGATACCACCGATGAACGGGATGATTTAATCGATTTACGCGGAACCAAAGTCACTTATACCATCACTTCATTTGGAAGCTTAATCGCCATGCTCACTTACGCATTTGGTCAGCCGCCTTTAATCATGTTCACCTTGCTCATTCTTTCTGGTGTCATTGCTCAAATTGCCGGTGACATCAATCGATTGAGACTTTATCGAAGGGGATTCTAAGATGGGCAAAAGTCGCATTCAAAACAATATTCGCAAACTACGTTTTCATCACGACGAAATGACGCAAAAACAGCTGGCTGAAAAAGTTGGCGTGACGCGCCAAACAATTGTGGCCATCGAAAAGGGGAAATACTCCCCTTCCCTAGAAGTCGCCTTTCGAATCGCGCTTGTGTTTGATTCACCTTTGGAAGAAGTATTCTGGTACGAACCAAAAGATGATCCAGAATAATTAGGGCAAAGTGATTCCTATTTATCAAATTTATCAATCTGCACAAGACACGTCGAACCACCTCGGTTAGACCACGAATAGCCAAAATTTAACCATTAAAAACAATAAAGCAGGTCAATATGATTACCTGTTGCTGTCCTAACGGCAACCAGTTTAGTTTGCCCTGCCTATGTAAATTTCACATTTCCAACCCGCTTTATTTCAGGATATTTTGTGAAATTTACTCGGTGAAAATCAAAATTAAGTCAGTTATTTTTCAAGATAATTCTTGATTTTCACATAAAACCCACAGTTTCTTGAGATGACTCAATAAGAGTTTATGTTCTTTGTGGGTTGCGGGGCTTATTTGGAGATAAAAATGAATTCACAAATTAGACACCATCGAGTTTCCAATTTCTCGATTCGAAAATTATTTAGAACGGATTGGTTCATCATTGGAGGTTTGCTCTTTTTGTGCCTTGTACCAACCCTAGCTGGCGCCATGCGGGTTGCTGAATTAGCAAGTGGCGCCGAAGTCACAACTGAAAATGCCCGATTTTTTGAAGCACCATTTCCAATCCTTTCCCACATCATTAGCGTGACGATTTATTCAATCGTTGGAGCTTTCCAGTTTGCGCCAAATTTCCGTCGACGACATATGCGTTGGCATCGTCAGATGGGTTGGGTGCTGGCAGTTAGCGGTATTGTGGCGGCTTGGTCCGGCATTTGGATGACGTTCTATTACTCAAAGCCAGAAGGAGCTAGCTTTTTGCTCGATATGATTCGCCTCTTCTTTGGTGTTTTGATGCTCTTTTCCATCTTCTGGGCCATGGTTGAGATTCGTCGTCGTGACTTTAAAGCGCACGAAGCGTGGATGATGCGAGGATATGCCATAGGATTAGGGGCTGGTACACAGGTTTTTACTCATTTGCCCTGGTTCATCTTTTTCAGCTCTGAACCACCGGGGGATTTGCCGGGGGCTATCATGATGGCAGGAGGATGGCTTATTAACTTGCTTTTTGTAGAGTGGATTATTTGGAAACGGCCGTTTCACCCCACCCGCTCACAATCAAAACAACAACAGGGAATCACATAAGTGTTCCGAAGTTTCTAAACTGAAAATCACATTAGATAAAAGCTTCGGAACCTCGAGGAAACGAAGGTTGCAGCCGCCGTTTTATTCAAATCAGGCACTTCGTTTCACATAAGTGTTTTGAGCGATATTGTGTTCCCCGTTTTAATCCTCTCATTTGTTGGCGAATTGTGCTTCGCCCTGTGGCTACTGTTTAAGGGCGTCGACATCAACAAGTGGCAAAAGTTAGTTTCAAATTCACGATAGGAAAAAATCAAATGAATTTTATCGAAAAACCAAACCATTTTGAAATGAAGTCTCTTCTCTCCACACTATGGATTTTCATCTTTTTGAATATCCTTTTTAAAGACATCCATGAACTGCTTAGAGCAGGATATATTGAGCAAATGATTTCAGGAACAGTAAACGGCAATCAGGTAACTGAGTTGACCTTGTTAATCGCCGCCATTGGCCTACAGCTTCCAATCTCGATGATCGTACTGTCTCGCGTGCTTGCTTATCCGATCAACCGACGCTTAAACATGATTCTGCCTGTGTTAACGGCCGTTATCATCCTCACGAACGAACCTAATCCAGACCCCGACAATATTTTCTTTGCCATCATCAATGTTGCCGTATCGGGCCTTATTATTTGGCTTGCGTGGCAATGGCCAAACCCCAAGCCCGCATAAAGAAAGCGGGGCCTCGTTTTGAGGTCCCGCTCATGGTTGCGATTTGCTGAGAAATCGCTTCAGTTGGGCGTTTTATTAGTTGATTGGGGTAATGGTGATGTGAATCACACCAGATTCATTGGTGAAGCGAGCATTGGTTACTGGGTGAACAACACCACCCTCAGCAGCACCAGTGTTGGGGCCGGCCTGCCGAGGCGCTTGGTCTGGACCAAAACCAGCAGGTTGGTCAACTTCGGTACCGGCATCGTAGAGCGTAACGTGATGGGTTACATTCCCAACGATAGGGTTTCCATCTGCATCGAAGAGTGGCAAGCTATTGATGCCAAAGAACCAGTCGTTTGATTGGACAAACATGTTTGCCAGTGAAAAATGGTCACCAGGTCGAGCTGTAATTTCAAAAGAGTAGTTACCGGTTGGGGCAAAGATTGGTCCAGGACCTGACGCGCCACGACCAACTGCTGCTGCACCCGCATTTTGGCCAGCAAATTCAGCAACCAATACACCTGGGCCACCGTCTTCCGCTAACGCTTCAAGTCCAGCCGAGGCACGTGTGCCAGAGGCGAATAGTTCACCTGCGTTTTGATGAACAAGCCAAGCTGAAGGGGCAAGCGGGGTGTTGATACCGGTGTGTGCTTCAAGGTAACCACCCAATACTGCCGCGTTACCATCTTCTGCTAGTGCTTCAAGTCCAATACCCAAATCAGGCTGACCGTTAATGAAGAATGGGGCTGGCGCAGTGTGAACAACACCAACACCAGGAGCGAGTGGGGTCGCGACGCTGCTACTGTCTGAAATGTTTGTAATCGTGAGCGTAAAACGGCCGTTTCCACCCGGGGTCAAAGTCACTCGTATTTGTTCATTTACGCGTGGCAATGCATCGGTCAAGATTTGGCGGACATTGGTATCGTGGTCAGCCGCGCCGGTATCGGGGCCAGCTTGACGCGGGGCTTGGTCTGCACCAGTGCCTACAGGCTGATCAATTTCTGTACCGCCATCCCATAGCTTAACATAAGCTGTTACATCCCCAGAGGTAGCGACACCATTTTTATAGAGCGGAATGCCAATTTCATCAGGGGCAAAGAACCAGTCATTTGACTGCACAAACATCGTGGCGAAGTTGACGTATTCCCCCTCGTGTCCATAAAAGGTCCACTGGTAGCTGCTGCCCGGAAGCAAAGGGCCCGGATTTGCCGCCCCTACGGGTGTGTTAAAGACACCAGAATCAGTGAATCGAAAGTTAGCCACGTTATCCACTGAAACAATAAATTTCTGTTCGCCATCGTTTGCTGAAACGTTGGCTGCTGCAAAGGCAGCCAGCAGGCTAAGAATGATCAATATTAGTATAGATTTTTTCTGCATGTGTTTTCACCTTTATGTGAAAACCAAAAAGTATTTTGAATGAAGAAATCAATGTATTTTGGTTTTCACCGGGTAAATTTCACATTTCCTATTCGTTTTATTTCAAAATATTTTGTGAAATTTACCTAAATTAATTTTTTGAAAAAGTCAATGGGGGGCAGTATGGAGGTGAAAAGTTACTGGCTTGTAACGGAGTTACTAATGATTTATTACGAAAAACGGCCGTTTCCAACAAAAGAATTACGAGAAACGCGACAGGGTAATAATCGGTTGGGTCAAAGCGTCTTTGATGCTTCGCCAAACAGAGCGAAGAGGCAGCATCATAAAAATTACGGAATAATCCCGGCCACTCTGAAGAAGTTTTCAATCATATGCTTACCGGCAGGATGTTCATCCGTGTAATATTCTGGATGGAACTGAGTGCCAATGATAGGCAGTGATTCATGAATAATAATTTGAACAGGCGTCATATCTGTTGATCCATAAAGCTTAAACTCATCGGGGACATTCTTAACCTCCCACGTATGCGCTTCACGCATGATGGGGGCTTCGCCAAGCCCCTTGAGAAAAGGATGGGGCTCTAAAACATTAATAGGCATGTAGCCAAACTCTTTTTTCAATCCAGCAGCATAGTCTGGAAATGGATCAGGCTCGCCCTCGGGAATGGGACCAATGCGATCCAGCCGTCCACCGAATGTTTCAGCCATCACCTCAAATCCACCGCAAAAACAGAACGTTGGCACCGACTTCTGGCGAAATACAGCCTGCAGGCCGGCTTGTTCAGCGGGAGCATAATCAGTTGGGTCCGCGCTATTGCCGCTTACTAAAATCGCTTTGACATCGTATTTTTTAATTAAATCGGGGGTCATATGATTGTAACGAACGATTAGACAGGTTTCGCCTGAAATATCTTCAAGACGATATTTAATACGCGTCCGCGCCGCCATGATCCGCTCTCCCCAAGGTTTTTGATAAGCATCTTCGTGTTCATTATCAACAAAAATAATCATAGGATTCCTCTGCCCTTATTATATCTATCATCATTTGAGTCAAACATCTGTAAAGCTATACTACTTGTTATTTAGAAAACGTGCATTTTCCCTGAATGGCTCCCTCATTTTCATGGTTATGCTACAGGCCGTCGTATCAGAAAGTTTGGTGATAAAACCAGTTAAGTGTTCCGAAGCGCTAATCTAACAAGGGTTACAATTTAAAAACTTCGGAACCCTCAATCTCGTTGAATAGATTCGATAAGTTTTCGCGCCGATGGCTCATCAATGATTAAATCTGTAAGATATTGTGCTTTTAAGGCGGCTTTAAGCCCGTTTATTTTATTTAGTCCTGATATGACACAAATAGAACGATTGGCTTTGTGGAACAAAGATAGTTCTGGACCACAAGCCCGCTTATTAATTGGGATACCTTGATAAGCCCCATCCTCCCGAATCATCACATTCGCAATATCCCCCACAACGCCATATGTTTCCATTTGTTTGTAATCTTGCTCGGTTAAATAATCCCCCATATAGGCGGCACTGACATTAGGACCAGAAAATGAACCAATACTAAATAGAATAATATCGGAGCGATTTTGCATCTCTAATATCCGTTTAACACTCCGTTCGCGCCACATCGCTTCCTTTGTTTCTGGAAAATCAAAATAGGATGGTACGGGAAATAGATGCGCTCTTGCATTGTAATTATTAGCGCATAATGTCATCAGTTCATTCGCGTGGCTAATCGCTGGGCCTGAAATATTTTCGCCGCCATTTAGCTGAACAATATGGCTATTAAAGAGCGTTTTTGGCGTTAGGTTTTTAATAACACTATTGATCGTTTTTCCCCATGCGACCCCTAGCACACTGTCTGACTCCATATAGCGGTTGAGATAGCTGGCGGCAACCCTTGTTACCCTATCATGCCAAACAGATTCACCAGCCATTTCAGAGACCGGCACAATTTGGACATTCTTTAGTTTGAAATGGAGCTTGATGAGCTGAACAAGGGGACTGGAACGCCCACGTGGATCATTAATGCGAATTTCCACTAACCCTTGTTGACGAGCCCACTCTAATAACCTAGAAATTGTTGAGTGGGATACATTCAATTCTGAAGCTATCTGCTTCATTGGTAAATTTTGATAGTAATACATTTGGGCGGCTTGTACGGCTTTACCAAGTTGGCGTTGCTCAAACTCCATTTCATTTCTCCGAAGCGTGAATATTATTGCGTCTGCATCATACCATTTTTGCAAATTTGTGCATACGCATTGACACAATTTGCAACAAGGATAATATCGGGAAACATTCACACTCAATACGGTCAACATCGAATAAGCACCAAAAAAGCGGACCCAAAATCTTCACGATTAATGACAGAGAATTTGAATCAGAGGGGTTTGAATTCAATTTTCTAATTCAATATTTGTTAAGGAAAAGCAATGGTTCAGGCGTATGCAAGTCAATCGACTGAGTTGATTTTGGCACTTGATGTCGGGACGCTCAGCGTGCGCGCTGTTGTTTATGATCAATTAGGTCACACTGTCGTAACTGCCTCCCACCCGATTCAGCTAAATCGTATAAATGACGTTCAAATCGAACAGGATCCGAATGAGATTTTAGAATGTTTATTTATTGTCATGGATGAGGTATTTGGTAATCCAAAGGTTCTTGAAAAGAATGTTGGTGTGGCGGGTTTAACAACCCAGCGTTCAAGTGTGGTTGCTTGGGAGCGAACATCTGGAAAAGCGATTACGCCTGTATTAAGCTGGCAGGATCGACGCGCACATGCTTACTTAAAACCGCTCCAGAAAAAAGCTCATGCTATCAAATCAAAAAGTGGTCTATTCGTAACGCCTCACTATGGTGCCAGCAAGCTACGCTGGTTACTTGATCATGAACCAAAGTTGAAATCTTATCAGGAAAACGGCCGTTTTGTGTTTGGACCACTCGCAGCATTTATCATTTTCAATCTCTTGCAAAATGAAGACCATCGCGTTGATCATGTCAACGCATCTAGAACGCAACTGATGAATTTGAGTAAGCGGGAATGGTCAAAAGAATTGCTGGCCTTATTTAAACTTTCACAGGAACAATTACCAACCTGTCAGCCAACCCAATCCCATTTTGGCTTTATTCGCAACACAACAATCCCCCTAAACGCTGTAAACGGCGATCAAAATGCAGCCATTCATGGAACAGGTTCGTTAGAAGAAGGCACCTTCATTGTCAATATTGGGACAGGAGCGTTTGTTTTATTACCCACTGGGGATCGCCCCATCCATCATCCACGATTATTAGCAAGCATTGCGAATAGCAATGCTTCTGATGCTACTTATTTGCTTGAAGGAACAGTAAACGGCGCTGGGGCGGCCATTCAGTGGGCAGTTGAGCAATGGAATCAGCCAGATATTATCGAGCATCTGGCGCAGTGGTTAGTTGAAGTTGAAGAACCGCCTATTTTTGTAAACACCATTGGCGGATTAGGCTCACCTATGTGGACGGAAGGCCCAGCACCCCACTTCTCAGAAGAGGGAACCATTGCCGAAAAAGCGGTAGCAATTATCGAAAGCATTGCCTTCCTCATTCAAATCAATCTGGAAACGATGGTTAATACCGGACAAGATGTAAAGCAAATTCGCATCAGTGGCGGGTTATCCGCCCTCGATGGATTATGTCAACTCATTGCTAATATTTCCCAACGCTTAGTGGTGCGAACGGAAGTAGAGCAAACAACGGCGAGAGGAATCGCCTGGCTAGCAGCTAAGCCAACTGAAAATTGGAATACGCACGAAAACGATTACTTTTTACCCAGACAAAATCGGCCGTTGCAAAGTCGCTACCGGAATTTTTGCACGCTGATTGGATGGCACTAAGTGAAGAACAAAACGTTCTGTGAAATTGAATACATTCAGGAAATTTTTTGTTCTCCAAAAACTAAATTATATGCACCACAACTGCCTTTAAATTGCTTTTTGTGATTTGCATTGAAGAACCATAACAAACTGTTACCAACCTATTAATCAAACCATAACATAGCACAGTTAAGGTTGGTCAGTTGAGGAAGTGAAAAGGAGGAAAGTTGAGAATGACAACAACCGGTCAGGTTACAAATCGAAAACCAATTTTGCAATCAGTCTGGGAAACAGTCGAAGGGTATCTCTATTTAGCCCCCTCACTGATTATTCTCGGTGTATTTGTCTACTATCCCATCGTCAGATCCTTTAATTTGAGCTTGACACGTGTTGCTCCCTTTGGGAATGCAACGCGTTATGTGGGATTTGAAAATTATCAGCGACTATTAACCGAACTTGTGGAAGGAGGTGATTATGCAATTTACCTCAAAAACTCGCTTTTATTTATGCTGGGGACAGTACCAACTGGCATCATTATTGCGGTTGGTCTGGCCGTTGCCCTCTCCTATCCATTGAAACGCCTTTCTTGGTTCCATCGGTTACTCATTTTTCTGCCTATTGTAATAAGTAGCGCTGTCACCGGCGTGTTATTCCGACTGCTTTACAATCCGGCCGTTGGCTACATTAATCACTGGCTGTCATTTATAGGCATTCAAGAGGGTCCTAATTGGCTGTCATCTAAAGATTGGGCGCTCATTGCGGTCATCATTGCCGTAGTTTGGCGCCAGCTTGGGTTCAACGTCATTATTGCCTTGGCTGGTGTTCAAAATATTGATACGACTTATTACGAAGCTGCAAAAGTTGATGGCGCCAATCTTTGGTCACGCATTCGGCATATTACAATTCCGTTACTCTCTCCCACACTCTTCTTTTTAGCCATCATCAACGTGATTAATTCCTTAACCACATTTGGTGAGATCAATATTTTGACAGATGGGGGGCCAGGACAAGCAACAACAACCATGGTTTATGCCATTTTTGTGGACGCCTTTATCGGCACACCGCTACGTGGATTTGCTTCCGCGCAAGCGTATCTTTTGGCGCTGCTCATTGTCATTATGTCTGTCATTCAATTTTCAGGCATTGGTAGGAGGGTGCATTACACATGAGTTCAATTTCAGATCAAATCAATAGTTCTGATGCAAAAGAAAGCGCAAAGATTGTTACGCCACGGAGCTTCAACTGGAATGATTTTGGGTTACAGGTATTTCTCATTGTGGTTGGTTTGATTATCGCCCTACCCATCATCATTGCCATCTTTACAAGCTTTAAATCGATTCCAGAGTTTAATGCCAACCCGAATGCCTTACTGCCGCGAGATTGGACGTTTGAAAACTATCGAAGAGCATGGAACTCAACTCCCTTTGGCCGCTATCTGATCAATAGCGTTATTCAATCGGGGATTATTGTGGCTTGTCAGGTGCTATTTAGTATTTTGGCGGCATTTGCGTTCTCTTTCTTGACCTTCAGAGGCCGCGATGCCATGTTCTATCTCATTTTGGGTAGTTTGATGGTACCGTTCCAATTGACGTTTATTCCAAGCTTTTTAATCATCAGCAATTTGCCGGCGAATTGTATGGAGGTATTTGGTGAAACGGCCGCTTTTTGTGACCAGCTGGGAGCCAATAGCTACTTTGGCTTAACCGTTCCCTTCCTCGCCAGCGCGTTCGGGGTCTTTTTACTGCGGCAATTTTTCCTATCGTTGCCCAAAGATTTACACGACTCCGCCAAAATCGATGGTGCCAGCAACTTCCGCTTTTTATGGCAGATTGTTGTTCCGCTAAGCCGAGGGGCTGTGAGCGCTTTAACAATCTTTTCCTTCTTAAACGCTTGGAGCCAATATTTATGGCCTCTCATCATCACTAACGAACAATCGATGCGCACCATCCAAATTGGGATTCGCTTTTTCCTATTTGATCAAGAGCGGGGCGTTGAATGGGGTCCGTTAATGGCTGGCGCAGTTATCGTCATGTTGCCAACCCTTGTCCTTTTCCTCGTTGCCCAGCGTCAGCTTGTTCAGGGTATCGCCATGACAGGCATTAAGTAACTAATGTTACGCGCTCAAAAACCTCAGAGGTTTGCACCAGTGGTATTGCGTAACTCCAGTAAGTAATTGTGATTTATGTGAACGGAAATAAAGACTTTGAAATAAGCAAGTTGAATAGCTTTCCGTTTACCTAGATAGACAAACATTGGCCGTCTCCAACCGTTTGTTTATTCAAGTGTCTTTTGCAAAATCAAATAGCCCACATGATTGAATCATTTTGTAAATGACCAAACGGTGCAGAGCTTTTCTGCATCCACTATTTTCTCTGCTCACAAAGATGAGAGAGTTTATCTTTATAGGAGGACAAAAATGAAGAAAAATCTGTTCAAATGGATTGCATATTTAGCAATTCTCGCGCTCATATTGGCAGCGTGCGGCGGTGATGCAACCCCCGCCGAAGAACCTGCTGAAGAAGACACGCCAGCAGAAGCTGAAGCCGATGAAGAAATGGAAGAATCTGATGAAGAGATGGAAGAGTCTGACGAAGAAATGGAAGAATCTGATGAAGCCATGGATGACGTCGTCACCATCGAATTTTGGCACGCCATGGGTGGCGAATTGGGTGAGGTTGTAGAAGACCTTGTCGCCCGATTTAATGAAAGCCAAAGCGACATCGTTGTTAATTCAACCTTCCAAGGCACTTACGACGATACGTATAACGCACTTTTGGCCGCGTTCGAGACGGGAACCGAGCCAAATATCATTCAAAACTTTGATCTGGCTTCACAAACCATGATCGACACCGGTCGTCTTATCCCTGCTCATCAGCTCAT
>JBCCFD010000172.1:0-14526 GCA_039029915.1 Chloroflexota bacterium | reverse complement strand
TCTCTTAATTTCCCCAATTTATAAACCCTCCATTAAGCCTTGTTGCTCTTAAATCTGTTCTTTTTAAAATTTTGACATGATTAAAATGCATCTCTTTTGGCCCATTCTGATTATATTTATCACCTCAGGCTGTCAATCGCTCGAAAATCCTCAGCAGCATATCTTGTATATGGGTTGGGATGAAAATTCAGTTCTACAGCTTTTTACCTTCGAGGTCGCCACCCAAGAAAGCGAGCAGCTTACCCGTTTAGAAGATGGTATTTCAGAGTATCAACTGGCGGGCAACCAGCGAGAGGTGGCTTATGTTTCGAACAATCAGAACCAAATTTCACAGATTTGGTTAATGACGCTTAACGGCCGTTTCCGACCTACTTCAAATGAAAACATCTTATCCTGCGAGAACAGCAATTGCGCCCAGCTCGTTTGGGCACCAGATGGGCGACGCCTCATTTATGAAAAGAGGAGCGTCGAAAATGGCGCAATGGGACAACCGTCGCTCTGGTGGCTTGATACCGAAACCGGCAATACGATTGATGTTTTGCCCGATGTGGACAAACCAGCCTCGGCTGCATCTATCTCACCAGACGGCAAATGGTTGACATACAACGTCTCATCTGAAGAACGGGTCTATGGATTTAATTTTGAAAACGGCCGTTTTATCTTTATTCAAGGAGCAATGGGCACGCCTACGGTTTGGCATCCAACAAACGACACGTTTCTTATCAACGACCTCAATATAGCTGTCCTGCACGGAGATGAAGGGGATGATCATCAAGAACACAGTCATGATTTTGCTGAGTCAGTCCACCTTTTCAATGTTGAGGTATTAGCTGAAAGAAGAAACGCATTGACGGAGGCGGCTCAGGTGGATGACGCGTCACCAACCTATTCACCGGACGGGGAGTGGATTTTGTTTGGCCGAAAGCTGGTGCGTACCAATACAGGACGCCAACTGTGGCTCATGCGGGCTGATGGAAGCGAGAAGCAAGCACTAACGGATAGCATTAATATTCATCACAGTGTGGTAAGCTGGTCGGGAAACGGCCGTTTTATCCTGTACCAAATGATTGACTTACTGGACAATTCAAAGCCACCTTCACTTTGGATGATGGAAATCGAATCAGGCGAAAAAACACGTTTGATTGAAAATGGTATTCAGGGGCGCTGGATTCAATAGCCATTAAACAGACCCAATCGCTGCTCGACCAACCATTTCTAAAGCCGTATCGCCTGAGGGAGGCTGCATGGACCCTGCCCGCACGTCCCGAAAATGCCGCTCAAGGGGCAGCGATTTTGTAATGCTGGTGCCACCTGCAATTCGGAGCGCTTTGTCGGTCACATCGTTGGCCGTTTCCGTAACCATCGTTTTAGCCGCTGCAATCCGCGCCGACATTTTGGGTCGATCCTCATCCCGCTCTGTCCAGCTTCCCGCCACATCAAAAAGTAAGGCTTGAGCCGCCTGCAGAGAGATGTCAATTTCACCAATTTGACGCTGAATTTTAGGTAATGTAGCAATTGGTTTACCCAACGCGGTAGGCACACGCTCAAGAGCAAATTTGATCACGCTGTGCCGGGCTGCCATCGCTGCTCCCAAGTAAACGGTTGACATGATCAGTGGAAACCAAACATTGGCCGCCTTTTTAGTCGGGCCTTGCTGGATTACGTTTTCAAATGGAATTTCAACATTGGCAAACTCAACATCATGACTGTCACTAGCTCGTAGGCTAAGCGCATCCTGCCAGTTTTTATGCCAGATAGTGCCGTCAGTTCCTTGCGGAATGTACACGTCGCCAAGCTGATCGTTGACGCTCACCCGTACAAGAAGATGGGTGAGATGCTCACCACCGGTCGTCCACGTTTTACGGCCATTTACCAGCCAAGAATCACCGCTTTTTGATAATACGGCCGTTGTAGCGGGTAAACCGCCGCGCGAGGGGCTACCCATCGCCGGTTCACTAGCTACCGCATTAAACATCCCACCGAGGGCCGCTTCCTGACAAAACCGCGCATACCATTCTGGTTTCCACGTCAGCGTCTCCCGCTGATGTCCAAACAGATGCACCTGCATACCGGCGACCATTGCCGTTGATGCGCTTCCTTGCGCCAACGTTAAATGAGCCGCTACGCACTCTTTAAGGCTTAAGCCAAAACCGCCAAACTCCTTTGGGACACTAATTCCTAAGTAACCAGAGTTTAATAAGGCTTTTACATCCTCAATGGGCAGCTTGCCGGTTACGTCAGCCTCATCGGCGCGTGTTGAAAAATCTTGAGCCAGATTTTGAGCCAGTTCAAGTGGGGTTGCATTCGTTGCAGAATTGATCACAGTTCACCTATTCCCAGAAATAATCTTGAAACTCTTGTAATAGATTGTAGCCAATTTTCTGATAAACGTGATTTGAAATGGGGTTTGTGAGGTCAGTAAATAGTGTACAGAATTGGTATCCTTCGTCTAGCAAATACCGACTTAGGCCAGCCACTAATGCTGTGGCAAACCCGTTGCCACGATATTCTGGCGGGGTGTACACCATATTTATTGCAATCCCGTTTGCTGTGGGACGCGATTTGGTTGCCATTGCTTTCGGGGCATCATCTTCATCAGCCCAGATAAAGAGGTCACGATTTTGCATCAGTTGCCCTGCTACCTGCATCGCCAGACTGGGAGATTGCTCGGTGTGAACATCTCGCTGGAAGCCAAATATCCAATCCGTCATCAGGTCCAGTTCTTCAGCATATGGGTTTCGCAAAGTCCCATTGGATATTGTAATATTGTTAACCTGCCTCAGGGCATAAATTGCTTGCGGTGTTCCTTCTTGAAACGGCCGTTCTTCTAAATATTCCTGCGCAAACGCCAAAGCCAGCGAGCTTGGTCCAAAGATAGCCGGTATCTTTTTATTATTTTCTCTTAAATATCCTGCCAGTTGCTTTGCCGCTTCTGTTTCGGTTTCCAAGCCCGCCAGCATCATCTTTTTAGGGGGTGTCATCACGCCCATCAGCTTAATAGCTGTTTCATCCTCAACAACAGCCAAAACCGGACGGTTTCTGCGCCGACGAGGCTGCCGCTGCAGGGAAGTTAATATGCCCAAAACAAGATTATTGGCGGCTTCGTTTTCTTCAAGAAACGGCCGTGTTGTATCGATAAAAGCTGGGAGGTCAGAGTGGAGCGTAGTGTTCATCAGGTTCTTGATTATTTGTTGCAAGTAGCAGGCTACAGATTGCCAGTCATTTAGACAGTATCAATCTGCAGCAACCTGCTACTTTTCTTACTCTTTCTCACGTAAATGCGGAAACAGTAAAACTTCCCGAATTGTATTTTTATTCGTAAACAGCATCACCATCCGGTCAATGCCGGCCCCAAAGCCGCCGTTGGGGGGCATACCATAGCGCATCGCGCGGATGTAATCCTCATCAATAGGATTACTTTCATCATCATCAGCAGCGTAAAGCTCTTGCAGTTCTTCAAAGCGGCGACGCTGGTCAACCGGATCGTTTAGCTCAGTAAAGGCATTTCCCATTTCCATGCCGGCAATGAAATATTCGAAGCGCTCAGTGTGCATCGGATCACCTGGAATCCCTTTGGCCAATGGTGAAATATCTCGAGGGTAAGTTGTAATGATCGTCGGCTGAATCAGGTTTGGCTCAACGTAATCACCAAAGAGACCGTCAATCAGCTTCCCCCAGCTTGCGCCTGGCGTGACGTGGCCGCCAATTTCCTTTACCACTTTAGCTAATGAATCAGCATCAAGATGATCCATGTAGTCGATTTCGGCATGCTGTTTAATGGCATCGCGCATTGAAATACGCGGCCAAGGGCCAGCCAAATCGATTTCATGTTCGCCATAGGTCAAGGTTGTTTTACCCAAAACCTGTTCGGCCACTTCAATTAACATCCGCTCGGTGAAATCCATGACATCGTGATAATCCCAATAGGCTGCATAAAACTCTATCATGGTGAATTCAGGATTGTGCTTGAAGCTCACGCCTTCGTTACGGAAGTCACGGCCGATTTCATAAACGCGCTCAATTCCCCCGACTAAGAGTCGTTTGAGATACAGTTCAAACGAAATGCGCAAATAAAGGTCTTGTTTCAGCTGGTTGTGATGAGTGACAAACGGCCGTGCCGCTGCGCCACCGTATAAAGGCTGCAAAATTGGCGTTTCCACTTCCATGAAATCATGGTCATCAAAAAATCGACGGATGGAGGAAATAATTTTTGCCCGAATCTTAAAAAGGTCGCGGACTTCAGGATTCACTGCTAAATCAGCATACCGCTGGCGATACCGTTCTTCAACGTTAGAAAACCCAGAATAGCGAACCGTTTCACCGTCGACTTCTTGCTCTTTGGCAACGGGTAAAGGGCTGATTGACTTGCTTAAGACTTTCCACTCAGTGACCCGTACGCTGATTTCACCTGCTCTAGTGCGGAAAAGAGCACCTGTGGCCTGTACAAAGTCACCTAAGTCAAGCAGCTTACGAAACATGCGGTGGCTGTCTTCTTCAACTTCACCCCGTCGCAAAAAGAGCTGAATACGGCCGTATCCATCTTCAACATGGGCAAAAACCGTCTTGCCCATATCGCGCATACTCATTAAACGGCCACAAACCGTCACAATGATTGGCTCAGCATTTTCCTCTTCGGGAAAATCGGCCTTTGCTTCAGCCGTTGTGTGCGTGCGTTCAACGCGGAGAGGATATGGGTTAATGCCAAACTCATCCTCAAAGCGAGCCAATTTTTCAAGTCGTTTTATTTCTAATGGAGAGGGTTCCCAAGACATAACTAATTTCTCTCTATCTAGAACTTATGCAAATAGCGGGGTTTGGATGCTAAGCTCTACTCAAAAAAAAGCTCGTGTTTTTGACAACACGAGCCAAAACTTATTATTTTTCTTTACGCTACAGCGTAAGCGTTATTTGATTTTCACGATGACAAAGTCAAGGATACCGTTTGGGGCATTCACCTGGACCTGTTCACCCACCTTCTTACCCATTAGAGCACGGCCCAGTGGGCTTTCATTGGAAATCTTGCCATCTACTGGGTTGGCTTCAAATTCGCCAACCACAACGTATTTTTCTTCTTCGTCATACCCAACTTCAGACACAGTAACGGTTGTTCCTACCCGAACGAACTCGCTTTTGCCACCTTTGATAATTTCGTAGTTCTTCAAGATCTCTTCGAGTTCAATGATTCGGCCTTCGATGAAAGATTGTTCTTGGCGAGCGGCGTCTAATTCAGCATTGTCGATAAAATCATCATCTTGACCGTCGTCAAAAGCTTGATGCAGGCGTTCGGCTACTTCTTCACGTGCAGTGGTCTTCAAATGATCCAACTCTGCTTCCAATTTCTTTAAGCCCACTTTTGTTAATAAATGAGGTTTGTTTATAGCCATGAGATTCCTTTGTGAAGAGAAAAACCGCTGGAACAGCGGCAGTTCTCTGGCGAAATGAGAATTTGAGCGAAGAATTATAGCAAGGAATAAATTAAAAACAAATAGTCATTATTTAACAATTTTTAATACAATTTAGGATTTTTCTACCCGAACAACCTATTTTTAGATACACTTCCGCCACTATGACAAAAAGACAGCTTGGTTATTTATTTATACTGGCCGGCGTTGGGTCTAGCCTCGGACTATTTGCGCTTGACTTTTTAGGGGCAGGCCAATTCCAAGGCATTGGGCCAGCACAACGTTTAGCGCTTTTGGTGGCGGGAGGCGTTACTTTATTAGGGATATCGCTTTTGCCATTAGGGGATAAGCCCGCATGAGCACCACAGCCGCATCACGTCCATCGTCAACGCAGCGTCAGCGCGCCCTTAATCAACTCATCATTAACTTACCGCGTCTTGTTATTGGTTTGGCGCTGCTCATTTTTATTGGCTACTTCATTGTTTACTGCATCTACGCATTTGCACTTTTTCAATTCCCTTTTGATTATGATCAGGGTGAGGGATTCGAACTGATGGATACCCTGCTTTTTAGCCAGGGTCAGTGGCCCTATCGAGATAACAATAGCTATCCGTTTTATTCCTCTAACTATCCCCCACTTTTCCACGTTGCTATTGTGCCGTTGGTTTGGCTGTTTGGCACTCAATATTGGACGGGGCGCTTGGTGTCTTGGGTGGGGACGCTTTTAACGGCCGTATTTATTTCCACTGCCGTTCACAAAGCAGGCAAACGGTGGTGGCTAACAACCTTATCTGGATTGGCCTTCCTCGCCTCAAACTATGTTTACCACGTTGGGCCTCTTTTCCGTCAGCATATGTTTATGGTGATGTTTGAGACCGCCGCTGTGGTGCTCATGGCCCACACGATACAAAGAGAAGAAAGAGAAAAACGGTCGTATACCGCTTACCTAATTGGCGTTATGGCTTTGCTTCTACTCGCTGGCTACACAAAGCAACTCGCTTACGCTACCGTCATTGCTGTTTTTGCATTTTGGCTATTACGACAACCGCTGCGAGCAATTAAATGGGCCATTCCCTTTGGCATTGTGACCGGCCTTGTTTTCTTGTGGATCGATCTCTCAACGGATGGCTACTGGTTCCTCAACACCGTAACGGCCAACATCAACCCATTTGTGCCTGGGCAGGCTCAAGGCTTATTTAGGCAATGGTTCCGGCTGCATACTGTCCTGATTGTTGTCAGCGCTATCTATGCGATCTATCAACTGTATTTTGAACGACTTTCCATCTATTCCGTATGGTTTGTCGTGGCAACCATTAATAGCGTGACGGCTGGAAAATGGGGGGCCGGTGAATCCTACTTTGCCACCGCCATCGCGGCCAGCTGTATTCTGACCGGTTTGGCTTTTCATCGGGTATTGAAGTGGGGAGCAGGGATTGGTGAGCGGGGATCGGGTTTGAAGTTTACAATCTATGATTTGCGATTTACGAAATTGCTCGTTTCAAACCTACTTTTATTGGGAATAGGCATTTTATTTATCTATCAGGGTGGAAAAATGTTCCACATGCCAACACATACGCCGTTTTTAAGCGGGGTGGCGCAGGCGGTAGGGCAACCCACAGAGGTCATGATTGCACCCCAGACGTCTTGCTCTGCACCTCGTCCGGCCGAGTCAATTCCGTATGTTGATTCGGCAGGTGTATCTCTCTTGGGTCGGCCACCGAGTCCAGAAGACACGCTCGCGGGGCAGGAAATAGCAGCCTTTGTCGCCAGTGGAGAAACGGCCGCTTTTAGTGAGGACGCTAGCTTTAATTTCTACAACAATCGAGACATTGTGACCAACCCGACTCAGCTTTTGAATCTTTACAACAACAATTCAGTAGACATTACCGAAATGGTAACGATGCTCAATAACCAAGCATTCGACACAGTGGTGCTGCGCGCTCAGTTTTACCCCCCGCCTGTCCTTGATGCGATTGGGCAACAGTACGAAACGGTAAAGTTGGTACAGATGAATGGATTTGTGTATTGTTTAATGGAACCGAGGAATTAGGGACTAGGGATTAGGGATTGGTAATCAATGTTCAGTTTTCAATATGCGGCAAGCTCAATTACTAATAACTAATAATCAATAACTATACAATTCATGAACATCACTCAGCTAGGCAAGTTTGAAATATTGGGAAAAATCGGCGAAGGGCCATTAACGGCCGTTTATCGAGCCAAACATCTTGAAACCAACCAGACAGTTTGCCTCAAGCTACTACCGGAAAAAGTAGGCCAGCACGCGTCAGTGGTTAAAAAACTGCAGTCTTGGTCAATTCAGATGAAAACACCACCGCACCCTGGAATTGTGCTGCTATTGGGATTAGAAGAGAACGCTGGCCGCTACTTCACCATCTCCCCAGAAATTGAAGGCGGAACGCTGCGCGAGAAGGTTGGGAATTTAACGATTGAAGACGCCAATCACGTTTTGCTTAGATTGACTGATATTTTAAAAACCCTGCATCAATTTGAATATTTCCACCTCAATATCAAACCAGAAAATATTCTCTTTAATGAGCAGGGCAAAATCTTTCTGGCCGACTGCGGTTTAGCCTCAATCATTCGCCCTATTATTGACAGCTTTTCAGGCACACCCGGCTACATGAGCCCCGAGCAAATTGAAGGAACGGCCGTTTCGCCAAGCTCAGACTTTTACACGCTGGGCATCTTGCTTTTTGAAATGCTGAGCGGGAAACCACCTTACCAAGCGGATAGCCAAGCGAGGCTAGTGGTGCAGCAGATGACCCACCAACTGCCAAAGCTGCATCAACTCAACCCAGAAATCCCAGAAATTTATGACCAGTTAATCGCTCGATTAACGGCCGTTGATCCTGAACACCGCCCCGCGAATGCCCAAGAAGCAAGCGATCTCATCATATCAGTCATTGCAGAAGTGGAAGAGTGGCCCGATCGATCTGACGCCGATTATGCTGAAGGGCTGCCCATTTTTGAGCATTTGAGCCTGTACGCCAAGCGAGAACCTACACGAGAAGACATTGACCGACGGCGCGAGGAAATCGAAACGATTAAAAATGAGGAAGAGATGGCCTCTCAAAAACGAATGGAGAATTTTCACGCCATTGAAGAAGAACGGCAAGCCCGCGTGCGTGAACAGTTGAACCAGCAGCGCGCCCAAGAGCGAACCATCATCATCATCGGATTTGCCGTTTTACTCGTTTTTATTTTAGGCTTAGTGGGGTATTATTTAACGTCGTAATGGAAAATCTAGTTTCATCAATTGACACTCCTTCGCCCAAATACACGATCGAAATTCCGGTCTTTAATGGGCCCCTTGATTTATTGCTCCATCTTATTGAACGGCAAGAGCTGGACATTACTGGCATCTCGCTCGTTCAGGTCACAGAGCAATATCTCAAACAGATTGAAGTTCTGAAAGAAAACAAGATCGAACAGCTCATCGACTTCTTAGTTGTGGCGGCCAGATTGGTTCTCATTAAGAGCCGTGCCCTGTTACCCCAAACGCCCATTATTATTGAAGGTGAAGAAGAAGAGGAAGACCCAGCCGAAGCGCTCGTTCGACAGCTAAAACTGTATAAGCAGTTTAAGCAGGCGGCTAAATGGTTTGCAGAACGAGAGGCGTTAGGTCTAAAAACATATCTTCGCGTGGCTCCTCCACCTAAAATTGAAAGTCGTTTAGATATGTCAGACATAACCATGGATAAGCTACTGAAGGCTGTTCAAGATGCTCTGGCTCGCGCAGAGGAACGAGAAGAAAGCGTTTCTATTGTTCAACCGCGTCGCATTACAATTGAAGGGCAGATGAGCAAACTACGCCGCTGGGCTAGCCGAGATACTGGATTTCAATTCAAGCAACTTCTTTCAGAAAAATCTAGCCGAACTGAGATTTCAATTTCCTTACTGGCCGTTTTGGAGCTAATTAAACGCCGCGAAATTACGGCTCATCAAGAAGCGCTCTTTGGCCCTATTTTTATTCAAGGGGCGAAAAATGAGCCAGTGCAAAGCGAGTAAATAGTAAAAAGTGGATGTTTAGAGCGGAAGCAAGCGGGATGTTTTTATAGATGTTGTAGACTTACGAGCTACATAATCGATTCAATTAGCCCCTCATCACGTGCTTTACGCAACACTCAAAACCAAATTCCCAATAACCAATTACGAATAACAGTCCAAAAATCCTAACTAAACATGACCCAAAAAATCACCCTCCAATCCCCTTTAGATATGCACATCCACTTTCGCGAAGGCGACATGATGACGCTTGTTGCGCCCCTGTCGGCTGAAAGCTTTGCGGGTGGTGTGATTATGCCTAACTTAGTGCCCCCAGTCGATAATTTAGACCGCTTATTGGCTTATAAAACGGCCGTTTCTCAAGCCATCACCCCCCATAAATTTGATCCATACATGACGCTCTTCTTCCGTGATTACTCTGAAGCAGAACTTGCGGCGGCAAAGCCTCACATCATTGGCATCAAACTATATCCAGCCGGTATCACCACCAACAGCGAAGGCGGCGTCGCCTCATTAAAGGAAGCAGAAAAGGTGATGGCCAGAATGGAGGCCTTGGGTATTCCGCTTTTGGTACATGGGGAAACCAATGGGTTTGTCATGGATCGGGAAGCAGAATTTTTAACAACCTATGAATCGATTGCCCAAACCTTCCCAAACTTAACAATTGTAATGGAGCATATTACGACCAAAACGGCCGTTTCATTACTGGATCAGTTCGAGAATCTACACGCAACTGTCACCCTCCAGCACCTCATTATTACTCTTGATGACGTGGCAGGTGGTTTGCTAAATCCCCATCTCTTTTGTAAACCGATTGCTAAAAGACCTGAAGATCGAGATGCACTGCTAGAAGCCGCCTTATCTGCTCACCCCAAGCTATCATTTGGCAGTGATTCAGCACCCCATCCGATTCATAAAAAAGAAGCCGCCGGCTGCGCCGCTGGTGTCTTCACCGCCCCAATTGTGCTACCTGTACTAGCTGACCTTTTTGAAAAACATCATGCTTTATCGAATTTGCAGGCGTTTATTTCAAATAATGCGCAAAAAATTTACCAAGTCACCCCACCTTCCAAAGCTGTAACCCTCACGAAGGAGCCATTTACCGTGCCCAAAGCATATGGGAATGTGGTGCCATTCAAAGCCAATGAAGTGCTCGACTGGAAAATCAGCAATATTGCGTAAATTAAGGACAAAAAGACATTAGAACGTGTAGGTTTAATTGACTTTACTTACGGCTAGCGACACATTCTCTGCCAAACTGTTTTCAAACAAATCGATCGTGCCATTTAGGCACAGCTCCTTACCCATGACAGCCATCTCTTCCGGTGTGTAAGGCATATCATTTTGAATCCACCACGACAGTGTGGCATACAACGATCCGGCAAAGTGGTACATCACGATAGGTAACGGCACGGTCATTTTTGAGGAATCACAAAGCTGCTCGACGCCATGCTGAGTATAAACGGCCGTATAATCTATTATTTGATTAATCACCATCCCCAAGCCGGGATTCCCAATCAAAACGCGGTAAAGTGCGGCATTGTCTTGGACATGTTCAAACACCATCTGAATCGCCTGTGTGCTTGCCCAAATCGGTACGTCTTCAGTAATGGCACTAATTCGCTGAGTTAAGTCATCATAGTAGGTCGTTAAACTGGTCGCTAATAATTCTTCACGGCTGCCGAAATGAAGATAAAAGGTGGCTCGGTTTAAATCAGCCTCATCCGTTATCTCCTGAATCGTAATCGTCTCATACGGTTTTTCCATGACAAGCCGAATCAAAGCATCACACAACATTTTTCGAGTCCGACGAATTCTTCGATCCATAAAAGCCTCCTTGCACCAATACTGTTGATTTATCAACACGTGTCGATAAATCAACAGGTCATCAATATTGATCGTTGACATTCCTTACAAACAGTATCAAAATAATCAACAACTTGATATTTAATCAACAACTTGTTGAATAATTTACAGGAGATTATTATGACTGTCAATCGTCCTCCCGGACCAAAAGGGCATTTTCTAACAGGCGTTATTTCTGATTTTAGCCAGGATCAGCCGGGATTTTTATTAGACACGGCTCAAAAGTATGGTCCACTTTCATTTTTTAGATTGGCGCATCTCAATGTTTATTTACTTTCAGATTCTGACCTAATTCATGAGGTTTTAGTCAAAAAAAACAAGCAATTTGAAAAATCACCGCTCGATAAAGCAATTTTAGGTAAATTTTTGGGCAATGGCTTAGTCACAAACGATGGGGATTCTCATCGTAAACAAAGACGGTTAGCACAACCTGCCTTCCACACGAAACGAATCAAAAATTACGCCAATACCGTTGTTGAATATGCCAATTTTTTTATTGACAAATGGCGCTCCGAATCAACCATCAATATGGCTGATGAAATGATCCATTTGACCATGATGATCGTCTCTAAAACGCTGTTTGACGCAGACGCAATAACGTCAAAAGGAAAAACGGCCGAAATTGTTGGCCACGCCATCCATGATCTGCAAGGGGTTTCGAACAATGATTATTCTCGCGGCTTCTCTTTGCCAAACTGGATACCAACAGCAGACAATCGATTGCGAAACAGCGCTGTTTCTGCGTTTAATGAGGCGATGGAGTCAATTATTGACGATCGCCTAAAAACGGCCGTTAATGGCAAAATCGAAGATACGGGTGACCTGCTCTCTATGCTCATGCTTTCAGAAGATGAGGATGGCAATCACATGGAAAAGAAGCAGCTTCGGGATGAAGTAGCCACTTTGTTTGCAGCAGGACATGAAACGACATCAAACGCGCTGGCTTGGACATGGTATCTGCTAGCAAAGCACCCCGAAGTTGAGGCAAAGGTTCATGAAGAGCTAGACCGAGTATTAGGTGACCGATTGCCAACCTTTGATGATATGAAATCATTAGCTTATACCAGCCAGGTTATCAAGGAATCAATGCGACTTTATCCACCAGCCTGGATTTTAAACGGCCGTATTGCTCTAAACGATGTCGAAGTGGGTAATACGATTATCCCCAAAGGAAGCACTATTTTTATTTCTCCGTACGTGATGCATCATTTAGACCACCATTTTGAAAACCCAGAGCAATTTAAGCCAGAACGGTTCACGCCCGAGTTTGAAAAATCATTACCAAAATTTGCCTACATGCCATTTGGCGGTGGGCCGAGGTTTTGTATTGGGAGCGCCTTTGCCATGATGGAAGCGCAGCTTATTCTGGCGGCCATTGCGCAGCAGTACAGTTTCCGCTTAGCTTCGGATCAACCAGTTGTTCCGCTGCCGCAAATTACGATGAGCCCAGAGGGGGGCATTGTAATGAATGTGATTGAAAGAGAAACGGCCGTTAAAACATTGAAAAAAGAAATGGCTCCTGTCGTTTAGATACTCACCCATTAATAAAAGAAATCGGGATCAGATTTGATCCCGATTCTTCAATAATTTTTTTTAATGAAACATCAATTTTCGTGTTAGCACCTGTTTTGACAAACTTCTTTTACCAGACAATTGAATGCCAACTGTTTGCCAAAACCTCAGATTCCGTCCCTTTACTTTATCCGGAACCCTTTTTTTGATGCAGGTTAGGGTTGAACTTCGATATATCTTGGACGGCCGTTTACCTGCAAGGTAATCTGATTATCATTGCTGCCATCATCACCGTCGTTCACAACCGTAGCGGTGTACGTCACACTGTCCCGCACTGTTGCTGAAGACCCCGGAATCTTAATCGTCACATAATCATCTGATGTCACCACAGAACGCCAAGCCACATAAATCGTGCTTTCGTCTAAAAGATTTGCAAATTGATGCACTGCGGCTTCACCGCTACCCGTTTCTGCTGCCGAAAGCGTTCGCACAAATTCAGATGTACCCAGCTCGTTAATGACGTTTTGATAAACACCGTATGATTGTTTCGTTTGTACAGGATTATCACTATTTGTTACCAGCCCGGTGTTAAACGAATAAAAATTACCCAAATCATAAAGCATCCACCAAATCATCACGTCAAGATCAGCCGCCATTGCCTCTGTCAATATCGTGACGACATATCTCGATTGCAGTTCAGGTGTTGAGCTGGCCCCGATGGCATTATTATCATGATGACCCGATTCCGTCACAATAATTGGCATATTCAAATTGTAACTCGATAGCACATTTCGAATGGCCTCTGTCTTTGCAATAACGCCAGTCGTTTCAGTTTGACCTGTCCAATTTACTGAAAACGAAGGATAAACATGAAAATTCATCACATCAAGATAGTTTCCCCCGCCTGCTGAAAACACATCATCTAAAAAGTGTTGAGCAAAGGGGCCGCCATCCTCTTCAAACCAATCATAAGCAATCCCACCCATCACAATTTTTGCATAAGGGTTCGCGTTCTTCACTTCTGGGTAAACAGCGGCTAACATTTGAGCGTACCGTGCCCCATCATCCCCCCAGCGATCGCCAACTCGATCAGGCTCATTATAAAGCTCCCAGTATAGGACCTGCGGTGAGCCCGGTGCATCATCGACGCCATCGCCGTCAAACCGTTCGGCTAGGGCGGCCATAAACTCCGCAAACTCATCGACATCTTCTGGGTCGATAGGCCCTTGCTTAACAGAAGCTGCCCACGATGGGTTATTTTCTATAGTGGCAATAATTTCAAGCCCCCCGTTTTCAGGAAGGGCTGCCGATAAATTCCGATCAACATGTGACCAATCAAAGCCACTCGGATCAGACTCCACTCGTTCAACCAATTCCCAAGACAAATTCACTCTTAACCAATTTGCATTGCTACCAAGAAGATATGGATGATAGGGGCTTGTTACTCCGGTATTGCCATACATCTGTACACCGAACAGGGCGGTGTCCGAAGAAGGTACAAATGAATTTGATACGATAGGCAAGTATGCAGCAGGACTGCCTCCTGCCCCTTCTGCAGCGAGGAATAGCTCTGGCGAATTGCCCCAAGTCCCCCAAAATAAAATAAAAATAAGCGCGGCTAAATGATGTTTTTTCTTTATCATGGTTTCCTATCAATAAATCAATTACTTATACATGAACATTTACGTCAGCGTAAACTTACAAAGCGTTCGTATTA